>JAFVUT010000155.1 GCA_017502545.1 Ruminiclostridium sp. | reverse complement strand
TCCCGGGTCATGGCCATGCCCCGGTGCTCCAGCAGCAGGCAGAGAAGCTCAAATTCCTTGTTGGTGAGGGTGACCTCCTGGCCGGACACCTGGACCAGGTGCCGCTGGGGGCTTACAAAGAGCTCACCCAGCTGATAGCCCTCGTCCTCCCGCTTCTGCTCGGTGCGGCGGAGGACGGCACGGATCCGGGCCACCAGCTCCATCATGCCGAAGGGCTTGGAAATGAAGTCGTCGGCTCCGCTGTCCAGGCCCACCACCCGGTCGTACTCGGTGTTCTTGGCGGTGAGCATGATGACGGGCAGCCGCTTGGTGGCGGCAGAGGCCCGCAGCTTCTGCAGGACCTGGAGACCGTCCTCCTCGGGCAGCATGATATCCAGAAGGAGCAGGGTGGGCATGGGCCCCTTCTCCATGGCCTTCCAAAACTCGGAGGGACGGGCAAAGCCGACGGCATCGTACCCTTGGCTCACCAGGGCGTAGGTCACCAGCTTGCGGATGCTGTCGTCGTCCTCCAGCAGATAAATTCGATCCATTCTCTCACCTTCATTCGTTAGGGTATCCTATAGTCTAGCGTTGGGATGTAAAATCAACAACCAACCCTGGGTTAAGTTTCGGTTAAATTCTCCTCCACTGCCAGCTCTCCCCCCTGGTGGACCCGCACGCAGCGGAGCTTCTGAAAGAGAAGTGGGCGGGTCAGGTCGGCCGGGCCGCAGCCCAGGACCTCCCCCAGCCGGGCAGTGACCTTGTCCTCCCGGACGGTGTGGCTGGTGCAGGCCTTTGGGGATTTCCGCCGGTAGGTGGAGCAGGTGTAGTAGACGATGCCCCGGGCGGTCTTCCGGGTCATGGAGGCCCCGCAGTCGGCGCACCGGAGAAAGCCCGCCAGCAGGTGGACCTCTCCCCTGCCCGGGGTCCGGCGGGTCCGATTCTCCCGGATGGCCCGGGCCCGTTCCAGCAGGTCCGGGGACACGATGGGAGCATGGGTCCCCTCCACCATGTACCAGTCCTCCTGGGGCACCGACATGGTCTGGTGGACCTTGTAGCTCACCACCCGCTGTCTGCCCTGGACCATGGTCCCCCCGTAGACGGGATTGGCCAGGATACGGCCCACGGTCATGGCCGACCACAGCCCGTCGTTGTCCCGATGATACGCCAGGCCCTGCCCTTCCTTGTAGGCAGCGGGGTTGGGGATCCCCTTCTCATTGAGCCGGGCGGCGATGGCCCCCTTGCCCAGGCCCTCCACATACCAGGAAAAGATGGCCCGGACCACCTCTGCTGCCGCCGGGTCAGGGATCAGACGGTTCCTGTCCCCCGGATCCTTGGCATAGCCGTAGGGGGCAAAGGAGCCGATGAACTCCCCCCGCCGCCGCTTCATGTCCAGAGTCCGCCGGACATCGGCCGAGGTCCGGGCGGCGTACCGGTCATTGAGGATGCCGTTGATGGGGATCTCCAGGCCGGTCTGGACGGCCTCCGGGTCCAGGAAGCTGTCCACCCGGGGACTGCCCAGGGCGATGAACCGGGTGCGATGCCGGGGAAAGAACTCTTCCAGGAAGTACCCCTGATCGGCGTAGTTGCGAAAGGCCCGGGAGAGGGTCTTGCAGAGGACGCAGTTGACCTTCCCCGCCCGGATGTGGCCGATCATAGTCTGAAAGCCCTCCCGGCTGTCATCGGTGCCGGTAAGGCCGTCGTCGATATACTCCCCGGCCAGCTCCCACCGGCCGGTAAAGTCGTTTGTCAAAAAGTCCAGCAGGATCTTCCGCTGGTTCCCGATGCTGAGGCTCTCCTGCCGTCCGTCCTCCCGGGACAGACGGATGTACAGCCCCACCCGCCACAGCCGGTCTCTTCCCATGGCCCACCTCCCGAAGTGAGATGCTATGAGCCTATGAGAGGAGGAGCGGCGGCATTACTTTTTCTGCTGGAGGCTACCCACGGTGATCTCCGCCCAGGAGTAGTTGCTCATGTACTCTCCCCGGAAGACGGCCCGGGCGGCCTTCTCCCCGGCCAGGTAGCGGTAGTAGTCGCAGTCCACCCGGGCGGGGTCCACGGCGATGTGATCCCGGCCTTTGATGACCACGCCCTCCGCCCCCAGGTCCCGGAAGGTGGCCCGCAGATCGGTGATGAGATTTCGCAGCTGGCTGCGGAGGCCGGCGGTGTCCGGGCGGCCCTCCCACAGGACGGAGATGAGCTCACCCATGGTGCTTCCCGCCCCCCGGCGGTCGATGAGGTAGGCAAAGAGCTCCCGGGTCTTGCTCCGCTCAAAGTGAACGGGCTGGTCCCCCCAGAAGACCTCGAAGTTGCCAAAGGTCTGGACCCGGAGACGGAGGGGACGATTCTCCTCCAGCCACCGGTCCAGGTCGGCCTGGGTGGGAAAGGCAAGGATCTCCGCCCGGGGGTGGGTCTGACGAATGTGTTGGGCCATTTCGTCCATTTTTTCCTGGTTTTCATCCACAAGGATGACCCGCATGGTCCCTCCCCCTTTCGCAAAACTTCTTACTTGTATCATAGCATCCCAAGTGGGAGGATGGCAAGGGGGTTATCACTATCCTGGCCGAAGAACAAATCAGGCTCCCTCTCCGAGGGAGCTGGCAGTGCGAAGCACTGCCTGAGGGAGTTTCCTACCCAGGGTCATACTCCCTCCGTCTTCGGCTTCGCCGAATCCACCTCCCTCGGGGAGGGAGGCTAATTATTTACGAATCCTTCCGTATTCGTAGGGGCGATTCACGAATCGCCCGGAAACGTATGTGCGTGGACCGACGGAGCTGGGCCGATGTGGTCATCGGCCCCTACAATGGGTCGTACATGGTACACCCAAACAAAGATAAAAGGACCGAGCCCTAATGCTCGGTCCTTGAAACGTGTGTTTAACTGATCCAGGCAGAATTGGTGTCGCTCACCATATTGTCTGCGCCATACAGATACAGGATCCGGTCCACCTTGTGCTCCTGCATGAACTGGGACAGGGACTCCCGGTAGTAGCGCATATCGATGAGGTATACCGTCTGGTAGCCCTCGGCCAGGAAGGTGGCGAAGCAGTGGGCATAGGAGTCACGGATCACCAGCAGCGCCCCGCCCTCCGCCTGGGGATTGGAGATGGCGGTGACCGCATGGTTGCCGTCCAGGAAAACGGGGTACTTGTCCATGTTCTCCAGGTGCTCCGGGAAGAAGAGGCTGTCGGAATATTCCCGCTCCTGGCCGTCCCGGAGGGTGACCTTGACCTGGACACCGCTGTCCCACACCTCCACCACATCGGCAGGGTTGAACCAGTAGCCGCTGCCCGACCAGGTGGTGCCGTAGAAGCCGTCGTAGGCGGCCACCTCATAGGCATCCCGGGACTGGTAGGCCTTGCCGTGGGCGGCCTGGAAGTCCTTGTACAGCAGGTAGTTGCCAAAAGAGGTCAGATGGTGGTCGGTCTTGTAGCAGACCTGACCGCTCTGGGCCCCCTCCTTCAGGGTCTGGCGAACGTCAATGATGTTCACGTGCCGGAGGGTCTCCTGGGCGGTGGCATAGAGCATATCGTCGTAATATTCCCCATGGTTGGCGGGCAGGACTTCCTCCATGATGTAGCCTGTGGAGGGCACCATGATGAGGTCAGCAGTGACCCCGGCGTTGGCGGCAAACCGGTCAAAATTGGCCAGGTTGTCCAGATAGATCCTCTCGTTGTACTTCTTGGGGGCGTTGATGAGGTAGTCATCCTCGCACTTGTAGATGTCCTGGGCTGCGTTGCGGCCGGTGAGGTAGGTCCAGTAGGCGTTGACACCCACGAAGAAGTCACGGCCGGGGACCTGATCGGCGGTAAAGGTCTCCAGGTCCTCCTGGAACTCACCCTCCATAACGGCCTCCACGGATACTTCGGGGAAGCCCGCCAGGTTGCGCTTCTCGTTCTCGGAATACTCCTTGTGGGGCAGGAGGAAGAGGAGCAGGGTCATCACTGCCAGGAAGGCCACAAAGACCACCGTGGGCAGGATCTGATAAAACTTTTTCATGTTCACACCCTCCTCAGAACCGGAAATACAGGAAGGGATTGTAGCTGTCGCTCACCAGGCTGGCAGTGCACAGCAGGAGGGCGGCCAGACAGAGGACACCCTCCACCAGGGGCATGAAGGGCTTGTCCTTGATCTTCTCCCAGGTCTTCATGGCCAGAGGGGTGGAGGCCACGAAGCCGATGACACCCATGCCCAGCCAGGGCAGAACGGCAGATGCCCCCCCCATGGTGCCGGGGCTGAAGGAGAACATCACCTGGAGGTAGGCCAGGGCGGTGCCCAGGTCAGGGGAGGCGAAGTAGACCCAGCCAATGATGACGATGACCAGGGTGTAGAGGTGCTGGATGGGGGCAGGGAGCTTTTTCAGGTACTTGCCCAAAATCAGCTTTTCCAGCAGCAGGAGGACGCCGTAGTACAGACCCCAGAAGAGGAAGTTCCAGCCGGCACCGTGCCAGAAGCCCGTGAGGCCCCAGACGATGAAGATGTTCACGCACTGGCGGACCTTACCGCAGCGGTTGCCCCCCAGGGGATATACACATAGTCCCGGAACCAGGAGGACAGGGAAATG
>JAFVUT010000154.1 GCA_017502545.1 Ruminiclostridium sp. | reverse complement strand
GGTTCGATTCCGGCCCTGGGCACCATATGCGAGTGTAGCTCATCTGGTAGAGCGCCACCTTGCCAAGGTGGAGGTAGCGAGTTCGAGCCTCGTCACTCGCTCCATATGGTACCATAGCCAAGTGGTAAGGCAGAGGTCTGCAAAACCTCCACCCCCGGTTCAAATCCGGGTGGTACCTCCAAAATCCCGAACGTGAAAACGTTCGGGATTTTTACATATTCGACCAATTTATGGATGCTGCAATATGAAAAAGATTCGAATTTTCTTTATAACAGCCGTGATGCTCATCCTGGTGGGCGGCCTGGCCCGTGCCGTCCTCTTCCCGGAGGAGATCAACACCTACGAAAACCGATACGCCAACCAGATGCCCGTCCCCACGGTGTCCACCGTTCTGGACGGCACCTTCCAGGACGGGGTGGACGCCGCCCTCATGGACCAGCTCCCCCTGTCCGAGACCATGAAGCGGGTCTACAACCAGACCACGTCCTCCTTCCTGAAAAGTGCCCTGGACGTGACCCGTTCCGCCGCCGGCATTGAGAACACCCGGTACGTGGAGTTCAACGGCCTGCGCCTCTTTGGGGACGACTACGTGACCTACTGGCCCCGGGCAGTCTGGTCTGTGGAGGAGGAGCTGAACGCAAAGATGGCCTCCCTGAATGCCACCTTTGCCCGCCATCCGGAGCTGACCTTCTATCTGTACTATATCGAGAAGGACACCGACCTGGACTTCGAGACCGGGAAAAAGACCGGTCTGGCCGACTATCTGCTGGATGGTCTGGACCTGCCTGAGGAGAACACCGGTGTGTACACCATCGACAGCTTCCAGGAATTCTCCCAGAACTTCTATAAGACCGATGCCCACTGGCACCATAACGGCTCCTACCGGGGCTACCTCCAGCTTCTGGACCTGCTGAACATCCCCGAGGAACCCCTGGTCCCCCAGGGCGACCCCATCCTGGTGAGCAGGGAGTTCAGCGGAAAAAAGGCATCCACCGTGGCCGGTGAGGGCATCCTCACCGAGGACTTCTACGGCTATGCCTACGACTTCCCGGCCATGACCGTCACCATCGGCGGCCAGCTTGCCCAGGACTACGGTATGCAGGACCTCTACCTCTCCGGCGGGGCCTGGGAGCCGGTCTCCTACGGCAGCTACTACGGCGGGGACAACGGCGAGACCATCCTCTCCACCGGCACCACCGGCCGGGGCAAGCTCCTGGTGGTAGGGGAGTCCTTCGACAACGCCGTGCTGAAACTCCTGGCCTCCCACTACGATATCCTCTGCTCCATCGACCTGCGCTACTACGAGCACAGCATGGGCAAACCCTTCGATTTCGAAGCCTACACCCGGGAGCACGGCATCACCCAGGTCCTCCTGGTGGGCAATATCGACTTCTACATCCAGGACACCTTTGATTTGGAGGATTGAGCCGTGGTATTCAGCAGTTTAACATTTCTCTTCCTCTTCCTGCCCCTGGCGGTGATACCATATTATATATGGAACAACCGCACCTGGCGGAACGGCCTCCTTCTGGTCCTGTCCCTGTTCTTCTACGCCTGGGGTGAGCCGAAATATGTGGTCATGATGGTCCTGGCCTCTCTCATCGCCTACCTGGGCGGCCTGGGCATGGAGGCCAGCCGGGGAAAAAAGAAAAAGATCATCTTCCTGACGGCGGTGGCCCTTGTCGTCCTGAACCTGCTGGTCTTCAAGTACACCAACTTCTTCTGGGACAACCTCTCCGCCCTCTTCTCCATTGACAAGGAGATCCGGCAGATCGCCCTGCCCATCGGTATCAGCTTCTATACCTTCCAGATCCTCTCCTACGTCATCGACCTGTACTTCGGCCGGGTCAAGCTCCAACGGAACTTCTTCCATCTGCTCCTGTATGTGAGCTTCTTCCCCCAGCTCATCGCCGGTCCCATCGTCCGGTACAGCACCATCGAGGAGGAGATCCTCCACCGGAAGGAGTCCTGGGAGGACGTGGAGGCCGGTCTGAAGCGGTTCATCCTGGGCCTTGCCAAGAAGGTCCTCCTGGCCAACAACGCCGCTGCCATTGCCGAGATCATCTATACCGGCAATGTGGAGATCTACGGCACCGCCATGTACTGGCTGGCCGCCTTTGCCTACACCATGCAGATCTACTTCGACTTCTCCGGCTACAGTGACATGGCCATCGGCCTGGGCCGGATGTTCGGCTTCCACTTCCTGGAGAACTTCAACTATCCCTATGTGTCCCGGTCGGCCACGGAATTCTGGCGGCGGTGGCACATCTCCCTGTCCTCCTGGTTCCGGGACTATGTGTACATCCCCCTGGGGGGCAGCCGGGTGAGCCGCGGCAAGTGGGTGCGGAACATCCTGGTGGTCTGGGGCCTCACGGGCTTCTGGCACGGGGCTGAGTGGAACTTCATCCTCTGGGGCCTGTACTACGCTGCCCTTCTGGTGCTGGAAAAGTTTGTCCTGGGAAAGCTTCTGGACAGGCTCCTCAGTGTTCTCCGTTGGCTCTACGCCTTTTTCGTGGTGAACCTGGGCTGGGTGCTGTTTAACCTGGTGGACTTCTCCCAGCTGGCCCACGCCCTGCACACCATGTTCGTGTGGCAGCCCACCAGTCTGGCGGCTGTCCTTGGAGCGGATTCCGCCGTCCTCTACGCCCTGCTGTACCTGCCCATCTGCTTCCTGCTGTCCTTCCCGGTCTTCCCCAAGCTCCCCCGGAAGGAGGGGCCGGTGTGGGCTCTGGTGTACGATGCCCTCTACGGAATCCTCTTCCTGACCTGCGTGATGTGCATCGTCAGCTCGGTCTACAACCCCTTCATCTATTTCAGATTCTAAAAGAACCCCGCCGCTGGAATGTTCCAGCGGCGGGGTTTTCATGCAGAAAATTGCTTTGCAGCGGAAGGGGCAGGCCCCCTCCGGGAGGGGGCTGTCAGCGAAGCTGACTGGGGGAGCATGCGTAACCTAGCAGGTTCAAACTCCCTCCGTCTCGCCTGCGGCGAGCCACCTCCCTCGGGGAGGGAGGCATTAACCCTCCGGTACAGCAACTTGATCCAGGATCCCCGACACTGCTGCCAGGACGATGCCGTAGTTGGTGATGGGTACCTTCTGGCGTTCCGCCGAGAGCACACGGCTCATGACATACCGGCGGTTGAACATACAGGCCCCACAGTGGATCACCAGGTCGTAAGGGGAGAGGTCCTGGGGGAAGTCATTCCCCTGAACGTGGTCGATGGTAAGCCCCTGTCCCGCCTTCTTTCGCAGGAGAGCAGGGAGCTTGCTCCGGCCGATGTCCTCCTCGTTGTGGCTGTGGGAGCTGGCCTCGGCAATGAGGACCCGGGAGGTCTCGGTGAGGGCCTCCACGGCGGCGGCACCCTCCAGGAAGGTGCGGATGTCTCCCTTGTACCCGGCGAACAGGATGGTGAAGGCCGTCAGGATGCTCTCCGGGGGCTTCTGCTCCCAGACCTGGGGGAAGGAGTGGGCATCGGTGATGATGAGCTTGGGGGGATGAGCCAGAGCCGCCAGGGCATTTTGCAGGCAGTCGGTGGTGCAGCTCACCACGGTGCATTTCTTGTCCAGCAGTTCCCGGGTGGTCTGGACCTGGGGGAGGATCAGGCGGCCCTTGGGGGCCTCGGTGTCCTGGGGCATCACCAGCAGGACCAGGTCCCCGGGTCCCACCATGTCACCCAGGAGGGTCCGGTCCCAGAAGTCGTCGGGAACGGCCTTCATGATGGCATCCAGGAGGGCGGGGATGTTCTCTCCGGTCTGCGCACTCACTGTCAGGACCGGCAGCTCCAGCTGTTGGGAGAGAGTCTGGGCCGCAGTCTCGGCATCCTCCAGCAGGTCGGCCTTGTTCAGCAGGACCAGCAGGGGGATCTTCTTTTCCCGGATGGCGGCGAGCCAAGCCAGTTCTTCCTGTCCGGGGTCACCGGTGAGGACCAGAATGGCCAGGTCGGTTTTGTCCAGGGCCTGCCGGGTCTTTTCCACCCGGAGCTGGCCCAGGTCTCCGCCGTCATCCAGACCGGCGGTGTCCACGAAGACTACGGGACCCACGCCGAGCAGTTCAAAGGACTTGTAAACCGGGTCGGTGGTGGTACCGGCTACGTCAGAAACCAACGCCACCTTATGACCGGCAAAGGCATTGATCAGGGAGGACTTACCGCTGTTCCGCCGCCCGAAAAAGGCAATATGTACCCGTTCGGCGCGGGGTGTTTGATTCAAGGTTGCAGTCATAGCACTCACCTCTTGGAATAGGTCACCTTTGCGCTCACTCCCTGCAGCTGTCCCAGCTTGCCGGAGAGATTGCTGATGGCCGTCTCCGGCGCATCGATGATGACACTGATAATATTCACGCCACGGGCAGGATAGGGCATGCCCATACGGCCAACAATGTACTGGCCGTACTCATGGAGCAAGGTATTCACCCGGTCGGCACTATCCCGGCTCTCAATGATGATGCCCAGAATGGCCAGACGGGTATTTTCGGTATTTGCAGGCTGTGTCATAGGGACTGCCTCACTTTC
>JAFVUT010000153.1 GCA_017502545.1 Ruminiclostridium sp. | reverse complement strand
GTGGCCCGGGTCAAGGCTGTCCACAGCCAGTATGCCGATCTGAACAAGCAGTTCCTCCGCCTGGCAAACAAACTTCAGCTCCTTCGCCCCCTTGAGGAGAAGGAGCCATGAAGGCTGTTCTTTTATGGATGGTCCGGTTTTACCGGACGTACATCTCTCCTCTCCGTCCCCCCTGCTGCCGTTTTATTCCCACCTGCTCGGCTTACGCCCTGGAGGCCCTAGAAAAATACGGCGCGGTCAAAGGGGGCTTTCTTGCCGTACGCAGGATCCTGCGCTGCAACCCCTTTCACCGGCAGGAGAGCATCGAGTATGACCCGGTGCCCTGAAAGGAGTGCCTTCCTCCGGTCCTGAAGACCGGGAAAACCCCAACCAACACTTGGAGGCTTTATAATGAGCATCATCTTAACCCCCTTCGCGAAGCTGCTGCTGCTGTTCTACAATGTGACCAACAGCTACGGCATCGCCCTGCTGCTGTTCGCCCTGGTGGTTCGTATCGTCCTCTTCCCCCTCTTCCTGAAGGGCCGCAAGAGCATGATGGCCATGAACGGCCTGGCCGACCAGCAGAAGTTCCTCCAGCAGAAGTACGGCAGAGACCGGGAACGCTACTCCATCGAGCTGCAGAAGCTCTATGAGAAGGAAGGCGTCAAGCCCTCCGGCGGCTGCCTCTGGTCCTTCCTGCCCCTGGCCGTCCTGATCCCCCTGTACGGCATCGTCCGTAAGCCCCTGACCAACCTGCTGGGCATGAGCGAGGATCAGTTCAACTCCGTGTCCAACCTGCTCTACGGCCAGGTCCTGGATATCAATACCAGCCAGCTGACCATGGCACAGGACGTCTATCTGAACTATGACCGTATCGTCACTTCTATCCCCGAGCTGGCCGGTATGCCTCAGGTAGACTTCACCTTCCTGGGCATGAACATGGCAGAGGTCCCCCACCTGATGTTCTGGCAGCAGGAAAATGTGCTGATGGCCTTTGGTCTGTGGCTGATCCCTGTGATCTCCGCTGTTCTGTCCGTGGTCTCCATGATCCTGAACAACAAGATCAACGCCTACGTCATGGGCACCGAGAAGAAGTCCAGCGATCCCACCCAGAAGAGCATGATGGTCATGATGCCCCTCATGTCCCTGTGGATCTGCTTCACCCTGCCTGCAGCCCTGGGTCTGTACTGGATCTACAGCTCCCTGAGCGCCATGCTGTCCGAATTTGCCAACATTCCCTTCCTGCGTAAGTTCCTGAAGACCGAGGCCGAAAAGAAGGTCCGCCGTGCCGAGGAACTCAAGGAGATGGAACGCCTGGAGCGTGAGAGAAAGTCTGCTGCCAAGAAGAAGGCCCAGGAGGAGAACCGCCGCATCCAGATGGAGCGCAAGCTGAACAAGAGCGTTTCCACCGCCAGCCGGGAGGGTCTGCGCACCTATGCCCGGGGCCGCACCTATGACCCCGACCGCTACCCCACCTTCCCCTATGAGGATCCCAACAAGGTCCTGAAGAAGAAGTATGAGGAGCAGGCCGCTGCCGCTGAGGCCGCCAAGGAGGCCAAGGCTGCCAAGAAGTCCGGCAAGAAGGACAAGCAGGCCGCCCCTGTGGCAGCTGCACCCGTGGTGGAGGAGACCGTGGAGAAGGTCACCCCCGTGGAGACCACTCCCGTCCACACCGAGCCCGCTGCCGAAGTGGAAGAGGGCTTCGTGGAGGAGTCCTTCCTGGAAGAGAACGAAGAAGCATAACAAGGAGAAGAACGCCTTATGTTAAAATGG
>JAFVUT010000152.1 GCA_017502545.1 Ruminiclostridium sp. | reverse complement strand
CACCATAAACGACTTTCTGGGCAACACCCTTCTTGCCGTCCAGCATGATGCTGTTTACGAGCTTGGTAACCAGAACGGAGTTATACTGAGGATCGGGCAGAACCTCTCTTTTGGGAACATTACCTCTTCTGGGCACTTTGCTTCCCTCCTTCATAAATTAATGATTTCATCGGTACTCGAAAGCGAGTCTTTCGTTGTGCCTGGCCAGAGGTTTTTACATACATCTATATAAAAACGCTGGCAAGGCCTTGCCTTGCGTAAGGCGTGGGAAAAATTCAAGTTTTTGCTTTAGGTGGAAGATTACTTCTTCTTTGCACCCTTGGGACGCTTTGCACCATACTTGGAGCGGGACTGCATCCGGTTCTGAACGCCCTGGGTATCCAGAGTGCCGCGGATGATGTGGTAACGAACACCGGGAAGGTCCTTAACACGACCGCCGCGGATCATGACCACGGAGTGCTCCTGCAGGTTGTGGCCGACACCGGGGATGTAAGCGGTGACTTCGTAGCCGTTGGTCAGACGCACACGGGCGATCTTACGCAGTGCGGAGTTGGGCTTCTTAGGAGTAGAAGTACGAACTGCGGTGCAGACGCCTCTCTTCTGGGGGGAGGGCTGATCGGTCTCCTTGTTCTTCAGGGTGTTCAGGCCCTTCTGCATAGCGGGAGAAGTGGACTTGTAGGTCACCTTGTCTCTGCCCTTGCGAACCAGCTGATTAAAAGTAGGCATGAATTTTCCTCCTTTCCTCAAATATGGGAAATTATTTATATTCTAACCGTTTGAGGGCTTCCTCATACGGCGAATACCAAAGTTTTATTCCACGATGGCTGCCACCGCGCTTCCCACGGCGATGCCGCAGGCTGCGCCCAGCGCATGCATGGAGGGGACGTGGACGGCCTCGATGCCGGTTTCCTGGCAGAGGTCGGCCACAGGCTCGGTCACCCGGGGGTCGGCGTTGTCGGCCAGGTAGACCTTCCGGGCGGTGCCGCTCTTGAGGGCTCGGGTCACCTGCTTGGCCCCTGTCACTTTTTTCGCAGCTTTCAGGTCGGTCAGCATAGCGTGTCCCACTTCCTTTCGGCGGTTTTTTCGGGTGGATCTGCCTTTCTTCCCATTGAAAAACAGCTCACCGCAATTTCGTATTTTAGCATAAGGTCAACACTTCGTCAAGTAGTGAGAAAGTGATAAGATACCAAGATATAGGGCCCGGGTTTGGTCACTTTGTCTGTGTCAAGGGTGTCAAGTTTTCCTTGCGGGGCAAGGGCTGGAGAAATCGTGGAGGCACGAGCGAAACCTCTTGGCTCTCCCTCCGGGAGAGCTGTCAGCGAAGCTGACTGAGAGGGCGAACAAAAGCCAAAGGATATCACTGCCGCAAAGGATGAGGTACTCCCCTTTGTGACGTTCCGCCCTCTCCGTCTTTGGGCCAAAGGCCCAAATCCACCTCTCCCAGAGGGAGAGGCAAGTCCATGCTGGAACATCCTTTTCTCCCGAAGGACCATCATGATCCACCAAACACCGTCCACCAGGACACGGCCAGTGCCAGGAGGATCTGCACGGCCAGAATGGCAGGCATCCCCAGCTTGAAGGACCAGTGCTGGGTCTTGTGGCGGAAGAGCTGCATCCCCAGGATGGCCCCCAGGCT
>JAFVUT010000151.1 GCA_017502545.1 Ruminiclostridium sp. | reverse complement strand
TCAATTTGTCCATTGAGACAACCTCCTTTTGCTGTTTCGTGCGGTTGGCAGACCTACACTTATCTTAGCATGGGAGGTTTTTCTCTGCATAGCCTTAGGCTTTCCTGAACCACTCGCATAGCGAGTGGGTTTTTTACACACTGATACAAGTCCCTTCCGAATCTCTGTCGGAAGGGACTTCTTTCGGGAAAATCTTGACGAAATCCTGTCTTGTGGATAAAATGAAACAAACTTTTCCATTCTAACAGAAGAACTACTCTCTGTGTGAAAGCCGGTGAAGCCCTTCCATGAGTCCCAAGAACAGAACCGAACAGCAGCGGAAAAGGCTGGCTGTCCTGGCCATCCTGGTTTTCTGCGCCATCATTGGCCTTGTTTTCTGGCAGGTTGGTCTGCCCATGGTCCAGCTGGCCTCTGACCCGGAGTCCTTCCGCCAGCGGATCGAAGCCAGCCATCTGAACGGACAGCTTCTCTTTATCGGCATGGTAGTCCTGCAGATTTTGGCGGCCATCATCCCCGGGGAGCCTCTGGAGGTTGCCGCCGGGTACGCCTTCGGTGCCATCGAGGGCACCATCCTCTGCCTCATCGGCGGCATGATCGGCAGTTTACTGGTCATCCTGCTGGTGCGCCGGTTCGGTATCCGGCTGGTCCACGTATTCTATCCCCCGGAAAAGCTGGAGACCATCCGGTTCCTGAAAAGCTCCCCCAGGCGGACCGTCCTCTTCCTGCTGATCTTCATGATCCCCGGCACCCCCAAGGACCTTCTCTGCTACTTTGCGGGCCTGACCGACATGAAGCTCCCCGTCCTCATGGTCATCTGCACTCTGGGGCGGCTCCCGGCCATCGTGTCCTCCTCCATTGGCGGCAATGCCCTGGGCACCGAGCGGTATATTTTTGCCGTCATCGTTTTCGCCGTGACCTTCCTCATCAGCATGACCGGGCTGATCATTTACAATCATATCTGCAAAAAGCATAATTCATTGGAATGATTTGAAAAAGGGACTGCCCAGGCAGTCCTTTTTATGTTATAATGAATCATTAGAGATATCCGCCCCCTTGAATGGAGGTGCCTATGAGAGAATGGTTCCATCGAAACAAAGTTCTTGCTTCCTTGGTCATCATCCTGCTTCTGGTGGTCTATCTCTGGCCCACTTCCCTGGGCAGCAGGGTCCCGGAGGATGCATCACTTTCCATCACATGGGTAGAGTTTGATATCACGCCGCCGGCAGACGGGGAAGTCTATTCCTCCCTGGATAACCAGGTCTCCAGCTATCTGCTGGAAGCCGGGACGGAAGAACGGGAGGCTTTTCAGGATCTTCTGGATGGCTATACCATCCACCGGACCTGGCGCACGCCCTTCCTTGCCAATGGCCTGAACGACAGCAATGGCGGGTTCCTGGAAATCATCTGGGTGGAGGATGAGCAGTTCATCCATCAAATAACCACCGGGTTTGCCGGTCCCTTGATGTTAGATGACCACGTCTACGGTCTGGGTTACCTGAACAAGCATCTCTCCCTGGACATGAAGGAACGCACCCTGGCCTTCCTGGGCCACTGCACCCCTGTGTCTGACAACGAATCGTAAAAAACGCAGAGGTTTTCTCTGCTGCAATGGAGGTCCCTATGGATCATAAACTGGAAAAAATCCTGGCCCGGGTCCAGAAGCCCGGCCGCTACGTGGGCGGCGAATACAAGGCCGTCCAGAAGGACAAGGCCGAGGTGGACTGCCGCTTCGCCTTCTGCTTCCCCGACACCTACGAGATCGGTATGTCCAACCTGGGCATGCGTATCCTCTACGGGGTCATGAACAAAATGCCCGGGGTGTGGTGCGAGCGCGTCTTCGCCCCCTGGGGTGACATGGAAGATGAGATGCGGAAGGAAGGTCTCCCCCTCTACGCCCTGGAGAGCGGCGACCCCATCAAGGACTTTGACATCATCGGCTTCTCCCTGGGCTATGAGATGGCCTACACCAACGTGCTGAATATGCTGGATCTTGCGGATCTGCCTCTGCGCAGTGCCGACCGCCCCGGCATCACCCCTCTGGTGGTGGCCGGCGGCACCTCTACCTATAACCCCGAGCCTCTGGCCCCCTTCGTGGATGTGGTCTGTCTGGGTGAGGGCGAGGATGCCCTGCCTGAGCTGACCAACCTCTACCGCAAGGCCAAGAGGGAAAACTGGACCAAGGACCAGCTCCTGCGGGAGGCCTCCAGACTCTCCGGCATTTACGTCCCCTCCCTGTATGAGGTGACCTACGGCGAAGATGGTATCATCTCTGCCATCACCCCCAAGGACGGGGCCCCCGAAAAGGTAACCAAGCGGCTGGTCACCGACATGGACAGGTCCTACTATCCCGTGGAGACCATCGTCCCCTCCACCGAGATCACCCATGACCGTGTCATGCTGGAGCTCTTCCGGGGCTGTATCCGGGGCTGCCGCTTCTGCCAGGCCGGTTTCGTCTATCGTCCCGTCCGTAACCGCAGCCAGGAGCTGCTGGTGCAGCAGGGCATCGACGCCTGCAAGGCCTCCGGCTACCAGGAGATGACCCTCCTGTCCCTCTCCTCCAGCGACTACCCCGACCTGCTCCCCCTGTGCGACGGTCTGCTGGACTACTGCCGACCCAACAATGTGAGCATCTCCCTGCCCTCCCTCCGTGCCGACAACTTCTCCATGGAGCTCATGGAAAAGCTCCAGGCAGGCGGCAGAAAGAGCGGCCTCACCTTTGCCCCTGAGGCCGGTTCCCAGCGGCTCCGTGACGCCATCAACAAGAACGTCACCGAGGAAGACCTGCTCAACACCTGCCGCACCGCCTTCGCCGGGGGCTGGAGCAGTGTGAAGCTCTACTTCATGCTGGGTCTGCCCACCGAGACCGATGAGGACGTGCTGGGCATCGCTGATCTTGCCACCAAGGTCTACCATGTCTGGCGGAACAATACCCCCAATCGGTCCCGCGGTGTCCGCATTACGGTTTCCACCTCCTGCTTCGTGCCCAAGTCCCACACCCCCTTCCAGTGGGAGGCCCAGAACACCATGGAGGAGTATATGCGCAAGGTCACCCTTCTCCGGGACAATATGCGCAACAAGTCCATCACCTACAACTGGCATGACCCTGACACCAGCTTCCTGGAGGCCTGCCTCTCCCGGGGCGACCGCCGTCTGGCTGACGTTATCGAGACCGCCTGGAAGAACGGTGCCAAGTTCGACTCCTGGAGCGAGTACTTCAACTTCCAGACCTGGATGGATGCCTTCCAAACCAACGGTCTGGACCCCGCCTTCTACGCCAACCGGGAGCGGGGCAAGGAGGAGATCCTGCCCTGGAAGGTCATCTCGGACGGCGTGAAGGACAGCTACCTGTGGAAGGAGCGGAAGGCCGCCTACCAGGGCGTCATCACCCCCGACTGCTGGGAAAAGTGCTCCGGCTGCGGGGCCAACAAACTGTGCGAAGGAGGGGTCTGCCATGGCTGATCAGAGAATCCTCTTTACCAAGTCCGGCACTGCCCAGTACATCTCCCATCTGGATCTGATGCACACCATGGAGCGTGCCTTCCTGCGTGCCGGTATCACCATCCGCCACACCGCCGGTTTCCACCCCCATCCCTATGTCTCCATTCCCCTGCCCCTGCCACTGGGCTTCTCCAGTGACTGTGAGATCATGGAGTTCGGCCTGGTGGACGGTGCCACCATGGAGACCCTGCCCCAGCAGATGACCGATGCCCTCCCTGCAGGCATCAAGGTCCTCCAGTGCTACGAGGGGGGACAGGCCTTCAAGAAGCTGTCCTATGTCCGCTACGACATTACCCTGGAGTTCGATGCCCCCATGGCTCCCCAGGCTGCAGAGGCCTTCCTGGCCCTGCTCAAGCGGGAGAGCTTTGTGGTCCGCAAGCGCAGCAAGAAGGCCAAGAGCGGCTTTACCGAGGTGGATGTGATCCCCCTGGTGGAGGCTGTGGAGGAGGTCCGGGCCGACGGCACCTTCCTTTATCTGACCCTCCTGCTGAAGGCCCAGAACCCCGGTCTGAACCCCGACGTTCTCCTCCAGGGCTTCAAGGCCGAGCACCCCGAGTTCCCCGTGGTCTACTCCCACTGCCACCGCCGGGAGATTCTGGACGACCGGAAGAAAACCTATCGTTAAATCAAAAAGAACCGATAGCCAATGGCTTTCGGTTCTTTTTTCTCAAGTCATATCTGTGAATGTCCCCATGAAGAGGGGGATATTTTTCCGGGTATCTACGATCATGTAGAGGAAGGGCCGGTCCAGGTGGACCTCCTTGACCTCACGCAGGGCCTCTGCCCCTTC
>JAFVUT010000150.1 GCA_017502545.1 Ruminiclostridium sp. | reverse complement strand
GGCCGCCATCCAGCTGGACCATGGGACGAATTTCGGGAGGGATAACGGGCAGCACGTCAATGACCATCCACTCGGGCTTGTTGCCGGACTGGCGGAAAGCGTCCACCACCTCAAGGCGCTTGACGATGCGGGCCTTCTTCTGTCCGGAGGCCTCCTTCAGCTCAGCGTGGAGCTGGGCGGACAGCTCATCCAGATTGATGTCGGCCAGCAGCTTCTTGACAGCCTCGGCGCCCATGCCGGCATCGAAATCATCCTCGTACTTCTCGCGCATGTCCTGATATTCCTTCTCGGACAGGATCTGGTTCTTGGCCAGAGGAGAGAAGCCGGGATCGGTAACGATATAGGCGGCAAAGTAGAGCACCTTCTCCAGAATGCGGGGGCTGATGTCCAGCAGCAGACCCATGCGGGAAGGAATGCCCTTGAAATACCAGATGTGGGACACGGGAGCGGCCAGCTGGATGTGGCCCATGCGCTCGCGGCGCACCTTGGCACGAGTGACCTCCACGCCGCAGCGGTCACACACCTTGCCCTTATAGCGGATCTTCTTGTACTTGCCGCAGTGGCACTCCCAGTCCTTGGTGGGGCCAAAGATCTTCTCGCAGTACAAGCCGTCCTTTTCAGGCTTCAGGGTGCGGTAGTTGATGGTCTCGGGCTTGGTGACCTCACCAAAGGACCATTCCATGATCTTTTCCGGGGAGGCGATTCCGATCTTAATGGCAGAAAACTCAGTATAACTCATTGTTCAATCTCCTCCCTTTCTTACAGTTCGTCATCGTAGGACGCGTCGTCCATGATGTCATCGTCGCTGGGTCCTTCAATGGACAGGTCGTCATCATCGCTCTCGCCCTTCAGGGTAAAGCCGGCATCCACGAAGTCAGCATCGGAATCGGTGAAGAAAAAGTCGTCATCGTCACGACGGCCGGGGATATAGGTATCCTCTTCCTCGTCCTTGATCTCGATCTCGGCGCCGTCCTCATCCAGCACCTTAATGTCCAGACACAGGGCCTGCAGTTCTTTGATAAGAACCTTGAAGGATTCGGGCACACCGGGACGGGGCACGTTGTGGCCCTTGACGATGGCTTCGTAGGTCTTGACACGGCCGGTCACATCATCGGACTTGACGGTCAGGATCTCCTGCAGGGTATAAGCAGCGCCGTAAGCCTCCAGCGCCCAAACTTCCATTTCGCCGAAGCGCTGGCCGCCGAACTGGGCCTTGCCGCCCAGAGGCTGCTGGGTGACCATGGAGTAGGGACCGGTGGAACGGGCATGGATCTTGTCATCGACCAGATGATGCAGCTTGAGGAAGTAGACGTAGCCCACGGTGACAGGGTTGTCGAACCGCTCGCCGGTGCGTCCGTCGTACAACCAGTTCTTGCCGTCCACCAGACGCAGCTTGCCTTCCTTCTGCCACACGCGCACCTGCTCGTTATCCGCCATCTCCTCGGCGGTCAGAGCGTGCATACCCTCCTCGGACTCGTCAGCCAGATACAGCTGCTTGCCGATCAGAGGCTCGTCACGGCCCACCTCGCGGGCCAGGCCAGCCATCTTCAGGCACTCCTGAATGTCAGACTCGTTGGCACCGGAGAAAATGGGGGTAGCCACCTTCCAGCCCAGAGTCTTGGCTGCATAGCCCAGATGGACCTCCAGCACCTGACCGATGTTCATACGGGAGGGAACGCCCAGGGGGTTGAGCACGATGTCCAGCGGCGTACCGTCGGGCAGGAAGGGCATATCCTCCTGAGGCATGATGCGGGACACAACGCCCTTGTTACCGTGGCGGCCGGCCATCTTATCGCCCACGCTGATCTTGCGCTTCTGGGCGATGTAGACACGGACTACCTGATTGACACCGGGAGACAACTCGTCGCCGTTCTCGCGGGTATAGACCTTAACGTCAACGATGATACCGGACTCGCCGTGAGGCACCTTCAAAGAGGTGTCGCGGACTTCGCGGGCTTTCTCGCCAAAGATGGCGCGCAGCAGGCGCTCCTCTGCGGTCAGGTCGGTCTCGCCCTTGGGGGTGACCTTACCCACCAGAATGTCGCCGGCATGGACCTCGGCACCGATGCGGATGATGCCGCGCTCGTCCAGATCCTTCAGGGCATCCTCGCCCACGTTGGGAATGTCACGGGTGATCTCCTCGGGACCCAGCTTGGTATCGCGGGACTCTGTCTCGTACTCCTCGATATGGATGGAGGTGAACACATCGTCCTTGACCATGCGCTCGTTGAGCAGGATGGCGTCCTCGTAGTTGTAGCCTTCCCAGGTCATAAAGCCCATGAGGATGTTGCGGCCCAGCGCCACCTCGCCGTGGTCGGTGGAAGGACCGTCAGCCAGAACGTCCTGATAGTTCACCCGCTGACCCACGTCCACGATGGGACGCTGGTTGATGCAGGTGGTGTGGTTGGAGCGCAGGTACTTGGTCAGCCGATACTCCTTCACCTCGCCGTTGTCATACTGAACGGTGATGTGACGGGCAGACACGCGGGTGACCACGCCGGGACCCTCGGCCAGAATGGCAACCTCGGAGTCCAGACAGTTTTTGTGCTCCTGACCGGTGGCCACGATGGGGGCCTCGGGACGCAGCAGGGGCACGGCCTGTCGCTGCATGTTGGCGCCCATCAGGGCACGGTTGGCGTCGTCGTTCTGCAGGAAGGGGATCATGGCGGTAGCCACAGACACCATCATCTTGGGCGACACGTCCACGTAGTCCACGCGCTTGGGCTCCACAGAGACGATCTCGTTGCGGTGACGGCAGGTAACGCGCTGGTTGGTGAAGCAGTTGTTCTCATCCACCGGCTCGGTGGCCTGAGCGATGATAAACTCGTCCTCGGTATCGGCGGTCATGTACTCGATCTCGTCGGTCACACGGCCGGTTTCCTTATCCACCTTGCGGTAGGGAGTCTCAATAAAGCCGTAGCGGTTGATGCGGGCATAGGAGGCCAGATAGGAGATCAGACCGATGTTGGGACCTTCGGGAGTCTCGATGGGGCACAGACGGCCGTAGTGGCTGTAGTGCACGTCTCGCACGTCGAAGGAGGCGCGGTCGCGGCTCAGACCGCCGGGGCCCAGGGCGGACAGGCGGCGCTTGTGGGTCAGCTCGGCCAGAGGGTTGGTCTGGTCCATGAACTGAGACAGGGGGCTGGAGCCGAAGAACTCCTTGATGGCGGCGGTGACGGGACGAATGTTGATCAGAGACTGAGGGGTGACTACGTCCAAATCCTGAATGGTCATGCGCTCGCGGATCACGCGCTCCATGCGGCTGAAGCCGATGCGGAACTGGTTCTGGATCAGCTCGCCCACGCAGCGCAGGCGGCGGTTGCCCAGATGGTCGATATCATCGGGGGTACCCACGTTGTGAGCCAGACAGTTGAGGTAGTTGATGGAGGCCATCATATCCTCAACGGTGATATGCTTGGGGATCAGGGCGTCGATGTTCTCCACGATGGCCTGCTGCAGCTCCTCGCCGGAGTACTGGTCCAGCAGCTGGCACAGCACGGGGAAGGACACCTTCTCGTTCACACCGAATTCAGCGGGGTCAAAGTCCACGAAGTTCTTCATGTCCACCATGTTGTTGGAGAAGACCTTCACGTTCTTGCCATCCACCAGAATGACGGCCTCGTTCACGCCGCAGGCTTCCAGCTGCTTGGCGCGCTCGCGGGTCAGGGTCTCCCCTTCCTCGGCAATGATCTCGCCGGTACGAGGATCGGCCACGGGAGCGGCAAGAGTCTGGCCGGACAGACGGTTCCACAGAGCCATCTTCTTGTTGAACTTATAACGGCCCACCTCGGACAGGTCGTAGCGGCGGGGGTCAAAGAACAAGCCGCGCAACAGCGTTTCGGAGGAGTCCACCGTGGGAGGCTCACCGGGACGCAGCTTGCGGTAGATCTCCATCAAAGCATCCTCGTAGGTCTTGCAGGCATCCTTCTCCAGGGTGGCCACGATGCGCTCGTCCTCGCCGAACATCTCCAGGATCTCCGCATCGGTCTTGGGACCCACGGCACGGATCAGGCAGGTGATGGGCAGCTTGCGGTTCTTGTCGATGCGCACGCTGAACATGTCGTTCAGGTCGGTCTCATACTCCAGCCAGGCGCCGCGGTAAGGAATGACGGTGGTGGCATAGGTGAGATTTTCGGCCTTATCGGCGGTACGGGTATAGTACATGCCGGGAGAACGGACGATCTGAGAGACAATGACACGCTCGGCACCATTGATGACAAAGGTGCCGGACTGGGTCATAATGGGGAAATCGCCCATAAAGATCTCCTGCTCTTTGATCTCCTCGGTCTCCTTGTTGCGCAGACGCACGCGCACCTTGATGGGAGCGGCATACGTAGCGTCACGGGCCTTGCACTCCTCCACGTCGTACTTGGGCTGCTCGTCCATGGAGTAGTCGATGAAAGACAACTCCAGATTGCCGGCATAGTCGGTAATGCAGTCCACGTCCTTGAACACCTCGCGCAGACCCTTCTCCAGGAACCACTGGTAAGAGTCTTTCTGCACCTCCAGCAGGTTGGGCATGTCCAGGATCTCCTCGTAGCGGGCGAAGCTCTTACGCATCGTCTTGCCGTAGTACACGTCCTTGACCATTCTAAAAATCAACTCGCTTTCTTCAGTCTGAACGTTGGGATCAACGGGTTTTCCGGGGTTTTGCGGGAGCATTCGGAGCGTTTTCCAGTCATTTTAGACAAAGGCAGCCTTTTTCACATTTCGCGAACACACGGCCTTGTTGTCAGAAATTCTCCATTTGCTCTTGCCATCTATCCCCCGGGATGCTATACTACGCTTGCAGCATGGTGGGACCATGCTGTTTTTTCATGGGGATATAAAAGCATTTTACTTTAACATAAAATCCCCCTGTGTGTCAATCCCTTTTTCCTATTTATTTTTATATTGTATTGTAATTTGGACCCGAGAACGCTCCGGGTCTGTTTTCTTTTTTGCGTTCCTGTCC
>JAFVUT010000014.1 GCA_017502545.1 Ruminiclostridium sp. | reverse complement strand
GTTGGGGTTGACCCCTGCCTCGGCGGCCCAATCCCGGACGGAGGGGAGGCGGTCACCCGGCTGCAGCTGGCCGGTGATGATCCGCTGCTGGATCTGGGCAATGAGTTGGGTGTAAATGGGCAGGTCGCTGCGGAATTCCCAGGGCATGGGACCCCTCCTTTCTAACGTTGTACTATCTGCTTAATACAATAACACATGGGAGGAGGGTTGTCAATAGGATTTGCAAAAGTTTTGAAAGTTTTGTGAAAAAGCTGGGTGCCAAGGGGGAGGTATAGGAACGCCCCAATTTCTGTACAAATGTAAAAAGTCCTTGCATATCAAGGGATTTTTCTTGCCTTTTCCCCTTTGTGCGTGTACAATAATAAATTGCGATTAAAAAGCCAACTGCCGGGATCTTCCCGGAAAACCATACGGAGGTAACTTTTATGCAATTTACCTTTGCACACTATCAGGAGAGCGCAGACTTCCTGCGCACCAAGCTGGGCGACTTCCAGCCCAAGGTGGCCATGGTCCTGGGCTCCGGCCTGGGCTATCTGGGTGACGTGGTGGAAAACCCCATCGTGGTCCCCTACGGTGAGATCCCCCACTTCAAGGCATCCACCGCCCCCGGCCACAAGGGCCAGCTGGTTTTCGGCACCCTGGCCGGCAAGCCCGTGGCCGTCATGCAGGGCCGTATGCACCACTACGAGGGCTACTCCTATGAGGAGGTCAGCTACGCCGTCCGTGTCCTGCGGCTGCTGGGCTGCGACACCCTCTTCGTCACCAACGCCGCAGGCGGTGTGAACTGGAAGTTCAAGGCCGGCGACCTGATGCTCATCACCGACCAGATCAAGATCTTCATGGAGTCCCCCCTCCGGGGCGAGAACCTGCCCGAGTTCGGTGTCCGGTTCCCTGACTCCAGCTACCTGTACACCCCCGCCCTCCAGGACCTGGCCCGTCAGCAGGCCAGAAAGCTGGACATGGACCTGAAGGAAGGCGTGTATATGTACTTCCCCGGCCCTCAGTACGAGACCCCTGCTGAGGTCCGCATGGCACGGCTCCTGGGTGCCGATGCCGTGGGCATGTCCACCGTCCCCGAGGTCATCACCGCCGCCCACTGCGGCATGGAGGTCCTGGGCTTCACCCTGGTGTCCAACCTGGCTGCCGGCGTCCTGCCCCAGCCCCTCAGCGAGGAGGAGGTCCTGGAGGCCGCCGCTGCCGCCCGGGAGAAATTCTCCAAGCTCCTGCTGTCCTGCCTGGAAGCTCTTTGAGGGAACAGACCATGAACAAGACGTTACTGTATAACTGCCGGGCCCTCCTCATGGACGAGGCCGGCACCCTCCTGGAAAACGCCTTCGTGGCCGTGGAGGGGGAGACCATTTCCTCTGTGGGCACCGACCGCCCCCAGGGGGAGTTCGACCGGGAGATCGACTGCCAGGGCAACGTCCTCATGCCCGGCCTGGTGAACGCCCACACCCACGTCCCCATGACCTTCCTGCGGGGCTACGGCGGCGGCTGTGACCTCCAGACCTGGCTGAACCAGTGGATCTTCCCTGCCGAGGCCAAGCTGGACGACCGGGCCGTGGCCGCCTGCGCCGGCCTGGGCCTGGCCGAGATGATCGCCTCCGGCGTCACCTGCATCGCCGACATGTATATGTTCACCGGCACCATCGCCCAGCAGGTCCTGGAGGCCGGCATCAGTGCCAACCTGTCCTGCGGCGGCGTGTACTTCGGAGATCCTGCCGATTTCAGCCCCGCCACCTGCAACGACTGCTACAACCAGGAAAAGCTCACCGACCTGTGGCACAACGCCGGCAACGGCCAGATCCTGGTGGATGCCTCCATCCACGGAGAGTACACCTCCAACGCCCCCCTGTGGCGCTGGATGGCCGACTACGCCCAGAAGAAGGGCCTGGGCATGCACGTCCACGTGTCCGAGACCTCCTTCGAGCACGAGGCCTGCAAGGGCCGCCACGGGGGCCTGACCCCCATCCAGATCCTGGACCGGTATGGTGTGTGGGAGAACCGTGCCATTGCCGCCCACTGCGTCTGGACCACCGAGGAGGACTGGGCCATCATGGCCAGGAAGGGGATCTCCTGCATCCACAACCCCGTGTCCAACCTGAAGCTGGGCTCCGGTGTGGCCCCTATCCCCGCCATGCTGAAGGCCGGGGTCAACGTGGCCATCGGCACCGACGGCGTGTCCTCCAACAACAGCCACGATATGTTTGAGGAGATGAAGTTCGCCGCCACCATCCACACCGGTGTCAGCCGCGACCCTCTGGCCCTCCTGCCCATGGATGTCCTCCGCATGGCCACCGTGAACGGTGCCAAAGCCTTGGGCCGCAAGGCGGGCGTCATCGCCCCCGGCTACATGGCCGACCTGATCCTGGTGGACTTCGACCACCTGGGCCTCTTCCCCTGCCACAGTGTGAAGGACAACCTGGTCTACTCTGCCAACGGCCGGGACGTGGTCATGAATATGGCCCGGGGTAAGGTCATATATCAGAACGGGACCTTCCTGACCCTGGATCTGGAGAAGATCAAGGCCGAAGTGAAGGGCTACGCCATGAAGAAAGTGTTCGGATAACCTGTCTGGAGGAAAGCGCATTTGAAACAATCATCCCAGAAAAGTACCTTCTTCGGCGGGGCAGCCACCCTGGCCGCAGGTATCATCATCGTCAAGCTCATTGGCGCATTTTATAAGATCCCCCTGGGCCGCATCCTGGGGGACGTGGGCTTCGGCCACTTCAACAACGCCTATGCGGTCTTTAACCTGCTGCTGATGGTCTCCACGGCGGGCCTTCCTGTGGCCATGTCCAAGACCATCTCCGAGGCCAACGCCATGGACCGGCACAACCAGGTGAACCGGATCTTCCGGGTGTGTCTGGTGACCTTCCTGGTCCTGGGTACCGTCACCACCTGCATCATGCTCTTCCTGGCCCAGCCTCTGGCCACCCTCCAGGGTGACAGCATGGCGGCCCCCGCCATCCGGGCCATGGCCTTCACCGCCCTCTTCCTGTGTACCGTCTCGGCCTACCGGGGCTTCGCCCAGGGCCATTCCGACATGGTCCCCACGGCGGTCTCCCAGGTCATTGAGGCCGTCGCCAAGCTGGTGGTGGGTCTGATCCTGGCCTGGTACCTGCTCCACCTGGGCTTCGGCAGTGAGATCGCCGCCGCCGGTGCCATCTTCGGTGTCACCGCAGGCAGCCTGGTCTCCCTCATCTACCTGATGATCCGCCACCACCGGCGGAACAAGCCCTCCCAGCGGCTCAGCGATGACCGGCCCCAGTCCCCCAGCAGCATCCTCAAGTCCCTGCTGGTCATTGCGGTGCCCATCACCCTCAGCTCTTCCGTGGTGCCCATCACCACCTACATCGACACCATCCAGGTCCAGAACCTGCTCCAGAATGCCCTGGGCTACAGCGAGGAGATGGCGGTGAGCCTCTACGGCTCCTACCAGAAGGCCGTGGCCATCTACAACCTGCCATCCTCCTTCATGGTGTCCCTCACCGCCTGCATCGTCCCCGCCGTCTCGGCCGCTCTGGCCCTGAAGGATAAGACCGGGGCGGGCAAGATCACCGAGTCCGCCCTCCGGGTGGGCTCCCTGCTGGCCATCCCCGCCGGTGTGGGTCTGGCCGTCCTCAGCGGCCCCATCATCCAGCTCCTCTTCCCCGAGACCAACCAGGAAGTGGGCACCGCCTGCATGCTGATCTTAGGCATCGCCTCCATCTTCGTGTGCATCAACCTCCTGTGCAACGCCATCCTCCAGGCCAATGGCCGGGCGGCCCTGCCCATCTGGTTCATCGCGGCCGGCAGCGCCATGAAGCTGGTGGTGAACTTCTTCCTGGTCCAGTCCCCCGCCTTCGGCATCAAGGGTGCCCCCGTGGGTACCCTGGTGTGCTTCGGCACGGTGGCCATGATGGAGCTCATTGCCATCAAGAAGGTCACCCCCCATCCCCCCAAGTACCGCCGGGTCTTTGTCAAACCCCTCATCGCCGCCCTGGTCATGGGCGGGGCCACCTGGGCCAGCTACGGTCTCCTGTCCCCCATCCTGGGAAACACCCTCTCCGTGGCAGGCTCCATGTGCATCGCCGTGGTGGTCTATGGCATCCTGGTCATCCTCCTGAAGGCGGTCTCCAGAGACGACCTGTCCCTGATGCCCAAGGGAGATAAGATCGCAAAATTACTGCGGATCAAGTGAGAAAAAGCTGTCTATCAAGAAATATAGCAACAAAAGCCCGGAAGACCTGTATGGGGCTTGTGGGAAAGAGGAACCTATGATAAATTTCCAATACAAAGAAAAATACAACGTGGAGGACCTGCGGGAGATCACCCGCATCCTCCGCCATCC
>JAFVUT010000149.1 GCA_017502545.1 Ruminiclostridium sp. | reverse complement strand
GCCCAACGGGCGAAGACGGAGAGGGCGAATCTATTGGGTATTCGAATATCGGCAGTGATTTGCCCTCTCAGTCGCCTTCGGCGCCAGCTCTCCCAGAGGGAGAGCTTAATGACACCCCCCATTGACAACCAACCTTCTTTCCTCTATCCTAAAACTACACACACATTTTCCTACGGAAAGAAGGTTTTCTCCATGAAACCTGCCGCCTCCCCCGCCCAGGGCAACCCTCTGGGTACCGCCCCTCTGGGGCCTCTCATTTACAAATTCGCCGTTCCCTCCATCATCGCCATGCTGGTGGGCTCGGTCTATAACATCACCGACCAGATCTTCATCGGCCAGGTGGTGGGCATGTTGGGCAACGCCGCCACCAACGTGGTCTTCCCCCTGGTGGGTCTGTCCATCGCCATGTCCCAGCTGGTGGGCGTGGGTCTGGCCGCCAACTTCAACCTCTCCCTGGGTGCCAAACGGGAGGAGGAGGCCAAGGCCTTTGTGGGCACCGGTCTGGCCCTGCTGACCCTGGTGGGCGTTCTGTTCACGGTGGTGGTCCTCCTGCTGGAGGTCCCCATCCTCCGCCTCTGCGGTGCCACCGATACCGCCCTGCCCTATGCCCGGGCGTACCTCTCCATCACCGTCTGGGGCATGCCCTTTGTTATCTTCGCCAACGGCGTCTACCCCCTCATCCGGGCTGACCGCAGCCCCAAGGTGGCCATGACCTCCTCCCTGGTGGGTGCCGGTCTGAACATCTTCCTGGACTGGCTCTTCCTGTTCCCCCTGGGCCTGGGCATCCGGGGTGCCGCCATTGCCACGGTCATCAGCCAGGTGGTCTCCTTCGGTATCTGCCTGGCCTACTTCCCCAAATTCAAGGCCTTCCCCATCGAGAAGACCTCCCTGAGGCTCCAAAAGCCCTTTGCCGTCCGCATCCTGAAGCTGGGCACCGCCAGCTTTGCCAACCACATGGTCATGACCCTGGTGAACGTGGTGCTGAACAACACCCTGGTCCACTACGGCGCTCTGTCGGTCTACGGCAGCGATATCCCTCTGGCGGTGGCCGGTGTGGTGGGCAAGGTCAACGCCATCATGGTCTCCTTCGTGGTGGGTCTGGCCCACGGCTGCCAGCCCATCCTCAGCTTCAACATGGGTGCAAAAAACTACCGTCGGGTGAAGGGGACCCTGAAACGGGCTGTGGGCGTGGGCCTGGTCTTCAGCTTTACCGCCTTCGCCCTCTTCCAACTCTTCCCCCACGAGATCCTGTCCATCTTTGGCTCCGGGGATGCCCTCTACTACCAGTTCGGTGAGGACTATATGCGGATCTACCTCTTCATGGTCTGCCTCCTGGGGGTCCAGCCCCTGGCGGTGAACTACTTCACCTCCGTGGGGGACGTGAAGCAGGGGATCTTCCTGTCCATCTCCCGTCAGGGCTTCCTGCTGCTTCCCCTGCTGGTGATCATGCCCCTCATCTGGGGGCTGGACGGGGTCCTCTACGCCGGCCCCATCGCCGATTTCCTGGCGGCCGTCCTCTCCCTGACCATGGTCCTGCGGAACTTCAAAAAGCTGGACCGCCTGGCCGCAGAAGATACTCCCAAGGAGGTAACCCCATGAAACTCTACATCAAAGAAAAGGTCTTTTCCTGGACCGACAAGTTCACCATCAAGGACGAGTACGGCGAGGACCGCTACACCGCCCAGGGTGAGCTGATCTCTCTGGGCAAGAAGCTCCACGTGTACGACCGCTTCGGGGAAGAGGTCATCACCATCCGCCAGAAGCTGGTGAGCCTGCTGCCCCGGTATGATATCGATGTCCGGGGCCGGGACTTTGGCCAGCTGGTGAAGAAGATCTCCTTCCTCCGGCCCAAG
>JAFVUT010000148.1 GCA_017502545.1 Ruminiclostridium sp. | reverse complement strand
TAGCATGGGAGGTTTTTCTCTGCATAGCCTTAGGCTTTCCTGAACCACTCGCATAGCGAGTGGGTTTTTTACACCTAAAGGCCCCTGTGTTCCTACGCAGGGGCCTTTTCTTTTTCCAAATGGGCGCAGCCCAAAAAGGCTCCCTTGTGCAAAGGGAGCTGGATTTTGCCGCAGGCAAAAGACTGAGGGATTGTAAACCCAAAGGTTCCCACTCACGTCCCCTTCTATCCTCCTTTTTCGCCGCATATACTACCTCAACCAAACGGAAAGGAAGGGATCTCTATGTCCGATCACGAAACCTCCCCCCACCGCATCCACCTGGAAAACCGCCGCCGTCTCACCCTCTCCGGGGTGGACAGCGTGGAGAGCTTTGACGAGTCCTCCATCCTCCTGACCACCAGCCAGGGGGCCCTGGCCATCCGGGGGGCCGACCTGCACATTGAAAAGCTCAGCCTGGACGGGGGCGACCTGCTGGTGGAGGGCCAGGTGGACGCCCTCACCTACGAGGAGGAAGACCCCCGGGGTGGGAGCTTCCTGGGCCGCCTCTTCCGGGGATGAGCATCGCCCTCTCCCCTCTTCTCCAGGTCCAGACCTTCCTGCTGTGTCTGGCTCTGGGCGGGACTCTGGGCCTCCTCTACGACCTCCTCCGCCCGGCCCGGGTCCTCCTCCCCTTCCGGCCCCTCCGGGGCTTTCTGGACCTCCTCTTCTGGCTGGCAGTCTGCCTCCTCCTCTTTCTGGTGGCCACCTTCCTGGAAAACGGCCAGGTCCGGCTCTACACTGCCGCCGCCCTCACCCTGGGGGCGGCCTGGTATTTCCTCCTCCTCAGCCCCCTGGTCCGGCGATTCCTGGCGCTCCTCACCGCACCCCTCCGCCGGCTCATTTTAATCCTCCAGGCTCCGTTGTCAAAAACGATCCAACAGGTACGTTTTTCTGTAAAAAAGGCCTTTTCTTTTTCCCCAACCTGGAGTAAAATATACCATCTAAGACGTGAAACCCCCGGCAAGTCCCCTTGCCCCAGCACACCAGAAAGGGAGGCGAACCCCAGTGTTTCGCTCAAAAAAGGTTGGTCTTCTTGGGAGGATCGCTCTGCTCCTGATCCTGGGCTACCTGATCTTCATGTTGATCAGTGTCCGCCAGGAGATCTCCGCCGCCAGGGCAGAGGTAGAGACCCTCACCGAGCAGGTGGCCGAGCAGGAGCAGTACAACACCGAGCTCTCCAACGCCATCGAAAACCGCGATAACCCCGACTTCGTGGAAGACATCGCCCGGGAAAAGCTGGGCCTGGTCTCTCCCCACGACCGGGTCTTTTACATCACAGATTAAGAGAACCATCTCTTTTTCCGCTCATGATATGTGAGCGCTATTTTAATGAGGAGGATTTTCAGTACATATGGAAATCAGTGTAGGCGCAATCCTGGAAGGAAACATCAAAAGTATCACCAAATTCGGCGCATTTGTGTCCCTGCCCGGCGGACGGTCCGGTCTGGTCCACATCTCTGAGATCGCCCACTCCAACGTGGCCGACGTGAAGGACTTCCTGACGGAAGGCCAGGAGGTCAAGGTCAAGGTCGTGAGCATCGACGAGGCAGGCCGCATCAATCTGTCCATCAAAAAGGCCACACCCCCTCC
>JAFVUT010000147.1 GCA_017502545.1 Ruminiclostridium sp. | reverse complement strand
CTCACCGCCTGGGACCATCTGGTGATGGCCGGGCGGTACTACCCCAACGTGGACGAGGCCCGGATGGACAAGGTCCTGGAGATCGTGGGTTTGGCCCCCTATAAGAAGGAGCGCTGCGGCAAGTTCTCCCTGGGCATGAAGCAGCGGATGGGCCTGGCCCTGGCCCTGCTGTCCGAGCCCGAGCTGATGATTTTGGACGAGCCCACCAACGGTCTGGACATTGAGGCCACGGTGGAGATCCGGGAGATCATCATCCGTCTGGCCCGGGAGAAGGGGGTCACCTTCCTGGTGGCCAGCCACCTGGCCAGTGAGATCGAAAAAATGTGCAGCAAGGTCATGGTCCTCTACGAAGGGGAGATGCTCTCCTGCGACAGCAAAGAGGAGGCCCTGCGCCTGAACCCCTCCCTGGAGGACTACTTCCTGGCCAAGGTTCGGGATAAGAAGGGCTCCGTGGTCCTGTGAGGTGAACGCCATGGAAAAATTCATTGCCAATCTGCAAAATGAGCTCTTCAAGCTCCGCAGGCGGAAGAAATACCTGGTCTTTCTGATCCTGGGCTGTGCCGTCTGCGTGGCCAGCGGTCTGCGGGTCCTGGCGGCCAACTTCTTCACCGGCCAGCTGGGGACGGGGAATATCTCCCCCCAGGCCCTGCTGGGGAACCTGATGAACTCCAACCTGACCTTCATCCTGCTGATCTTCCTGCCTCTTATGGCCATCATGGCCTCCTGCGACCTCTTCGTGGGGGAGCAGGCCGACCACACCATGCGGTTCTCCCTCGTGCGGCCGGTGGGGAAGGGGAAGCTCTTCTTCTCCAAGGCGGCGGCTGTCCTGCTCCTGTGCGCCTTTGACCTGGCGGTGATGTACGCCGTCACCACCGTGATCCAGCTGGCCCTGGGCGGGGGCACCCGGGGTGTCGTCAGCAGTCTCTTTGCCTGCCTTCTGGACCTCATTCCCCTGGCCGTCCTGATCCTCTTCTTCTGCCTCATCAACCAGGTGGTGAAGGGGTCCAGCCTGGCGGTCCTCCTGTGCGTGGTCCTGTACATCGGCTTCATTGCCGTGGGCACCTACCTGCCCGCCCTGGGCGGTCTGCTCTTTACCGGCTACCTCCGGTGGCATAACCTGTGGATCGGTGTTACCCTGCCCTTCACCTCCCTCCTGTCCCGCATCGGACTGTTAGCCGGGTACGGGCTGGTGTTTGGCTGCGTGGGGTATATCCTTTTCGATAAAAAAGAAAGCTAATAAGGCCCCCTCCGGGAGGGGGCTGTCAGCGAAGCTGACTGGGGGAGCCTGCGAAACTTTGCGCTTGCAAACTCCCTCCGTCTCGCCTGCGGCGAGCCACCTCCCTCTGAGAGGGAGGCTTGCCGCAAGAAAGGGAGGAGGTCGTTGTCCTTGCCCAAAAAGAAAACCCTGAAAGGCCGGTTCCTCCAGACCGGCCTTTTGATGCTGGTCCTCTCCCTGGCCATCGCCGGGATTCTCATGGTGATCCTGCTGGGGGCCTTCGCCCTCCAGGTCCCCGGAGGGGAGAGCTTCATCCTGGCCATGGTCACCCTGCTCCAGGGGGAGTTTTCCGGCACGGGCCGGATCCTGCCCTACTTTATTTTGGGCTGCGTCCTGCTGACCCTGTCCGTGGCGGGGCTGTGCGTGTGGCTGGCCTCCCGGTATGCAGGCCGCATCGCCGCCACCCTGGATACCCTCCGCCAGGCGGCAGACAACCTCCGGCAGGGGGACCTGGATTTCGAGGTCCTCTCCTGCCAGGAGCAGGAGCTGGACGAGCTGAGCCAGTCCCTGGAGGGGGTCCGCCAGCGGCTGAAGGCGGCAGCGGCAGCAGAGGCCGCCGCCCAGGAGGAGCGGGGCCTCCTCATGGCCAACCTGTCCCACGATATGCGCACCCCCATCACCGCCATCAAGGGCTATGTGGAGGGCATCCGGGACGGCATCGCAAACACCCCCGAGAAGCAGGCCCACTACCTGGACATCGTCTACAGCAAGACCACCGTTCTGGAGAAGCTGGTGCGGAACATGAGCGACTTTTCCGAGTACGAGCTGGGCCGGATGCAGTATCACTTTGAATACGTGGACCTGGCCCCCTTCCTGGCCGACCTGGGGGAGGAATACGCCCTGGAGGCCCAGGGAGCCGGGATGACCTTTACCTGCCGGGTGCCGCCGGGGCCCTTTGTGGTCACTGCCGACCGGAACAAGATCAAGCGGGTGCTGGACAATCTCCTGTCCAACGCCATCAAATACGGAAAACCCGGCGGGGCCATCGACCTCACCGCCGAGGAATATGAAAAGGGGCTGGTGATCCAGCTCACCGACAACGGCCAGGGCATCGGCACCGAGGCCCTCCGCCATGTCTTTGACAGCTTCTTCCGGGAGGATGCCGCCCGGTCCAGTACCGTTCCCGGCAGCGGCCTGGGTCTGGCCATCTGCCGGTCCATCGTGGAGAGCCACCACGGCAAGATCTGGCTCACCAGCGAAGTGGGGGAGGGCACCCGTGCCTTTGTCTACCTGCCCCTGCGAGAGGAGGACCCTGCATGATGAACATACTCATTATCGAAGACGACCAGAGCGTGGCCGAGCTGGAGCGGGACTACCTGGAGATCAACGGGGGCTTCGCCTGCATGATCTCCGCCGACGGCACCCAGGGCCTGCAGCTGGCTCTGGACCAGGACTTCGCCCTGGTGATCGTGGACGTGATGCTCCCGGGACTCAGCGGGTTCGAGATCTGCCGCCGCCTGCGGGAGGTGAAGGACACCCCCGTCATCATCATCTCCGCCCTGGCCGACGACATCGACAAGGTCCGTGGTCTGGGCCTGGGGGCCGACGACTACATGACCAAGCCCTTCTCCCCCAGTGAGCTGGTGGCCCGGGTCAAGAGCCACATCCAGCGGTACGAGCGGCTGGTGGGCAGCCGGGAACGGCCCCGTCCCGAGGTCCTGAAGATCCGGGGCCTGGAGATCGACCGGGAGGCCCGCCGGGTGTGGGTCAACGGCCGGGAGGTGAGCATGACCGGCAAGGAGTACGACCTCCTCCTCTTCCTGGCCGAGCACCCGGACACGGTCTACTCCAAGGACCGCCTCTTCGATGCGGTTTGGGGGGTGGAGAATTACGGGGACGTGTCCACCGTCACCGTCCACATCAAGCACATCCGGGACAAGATCGAGATCGACCCGGACAACATCCAGTACATCGAGACCGTCTGGGGCGTGGGGTATAGATTTCGGGGGTGAGTCGATGAAGAAACGATATGTAATCGTTCTGGTTCTGCTCCTTTGTCTGGCGGCCTTCGCTGGATTCCGACATTGGCAGCACAGCTTTACTACGGAGAAGTGGGTGGAAAACCCGGCTGAGCGGACGATGATCGTGGACGACCTGCTGGAGGATCACCTGCAAATCGGTATGACCCAGGAAGAAGTAGAAACCTTGTTGGGAGTGGATGACAACGATGAGGGGCTCTTTGTCCAGATGGATCGTTTGGTTTACTGGATGGGTCCAGAGCGAGGATTCTTTTCCATTGACAGCGAGTGGCTTCTGGTGGACTTTCAGAATGGTTTGGTGACGGGATACGACATTGTTACCGACTGAACCGATAAAACCTCGTAGAGTTTCGCCGCCGCAGCGGCGAAATATAATTGGATTCGTTTTCCGGCGCGACATGTGCGTGCCGGAAAACACTGCTCGGCCTGCCAGTGTGTCCGAAGGACGCGTGCAGCAGGCCGTAACCCCCTTTTGTGAAAAGGCTTTGCCTTTTCACAAAAAAAGACAGCACCCGGACAGGAGATCGGGTGCTGTCTTTTCGTCCTCGGGTACGCGCATACCCTCGGACAACAATGAAAAAGAAGGTAGGAAGGATGAAATGTCGAAGAAAAGTATGGATGGGAATAGGAGTATCTCATACACGATGAAATCATACACCATTTTCCTTGCAAAATCAAGAGGAGAACCAAAGAAACCCTTGGATTTTCCGACTTTTTCTGAAAATTCCCAAAAATAAATTGCAGAAAGCCCTTAGTAGGTGCTGATGGGAATGTCCGGGTCCTCCCCGGTCTTTTCCACGGAGCGGATCTGGACGTAATAGCTGTAGGTGGGGCTGGCCTCGATGAGGACCCGGTCCCCCTCTTTTTTGCCCCACAGGGCCTTGCCCACGGGGGACTCCTTGGAAATGAGGCCCTTCAGGGCATCCTGCCGGAGGGTGGTCACCAGCTGGATGGTCTCCTCCTCCTCATCCTCCTCGATCCAGAAGGTCACCCTGTCGAAGAGGCCGATGCCCTCCCCGGTGGAGATGGGGTCGATGACCCTGGCGGTCTTGATCATGTTTTCCAGGTAGCGGATGCGGCTGTCGTTGCGGCCCTTTTCCCGCTTAGCGGCCTTGTACTCAAAGTTTTCGCTGAGGTCGCCGAAGGCCCGGGCCACCTTCACCTCCTCGATGAGCTGGGGGCGGAGGACCAGACGGCGGTGGTCCAGCTCGGCCTTCATTTTATCAATGTCAACTTGGGTCAGTTCGTCGTGCATAGGGCATCTCCCTTATAAGAATTTGGGGGGCAGGGGGTCGGCCCCTTCGGCAGCCAGGAGGGTGTGGATGGACTGCTTTCCCTCCAGGACCATGAGCTTGGAGGTGCCGTGGGCCAGGAGCTTCCCCTCCTGGTTCTTCACGGTGGCCTCGCTCAGGCAGATGGACCGGCCCACCCGGACCACGTGGCCCTCGGCGATGAGGGTGCCGGAACCCACCATCCCCAGGTTGGTCACGTTCAGGTCCAGGGAGGTGTAGCCCTGGTCCTCCTCCATCTGGCAGTAGAGGGCCCAATAGGCCACGGTGTCGATGATGGAGGAGTAGACCCCTCCGTGGACCCCGCCGAAGGAGTTGCCGTGGCGGGCGTAGTCCAGGGGGACCTCCAGGCGGCAGTAGCCCGGCTCCATGACCTTAAAATTCATGCCCAGGAGGGCGAAATAGGGGGCTTTGTTCAACAGGCCCATGAGGGCCTGGGTGTGGGCGGGGTTGATGGGCTTCATGGGGTGCACCTCTTTCCTATCTCTTGAGGGTATGGTATCAAAAATCGGGAGGAATGGCAAGGGGGCATGGGCGGGTAAGTCCACCGTGAGGATAGCCCTTTGGGTTTACAACCCCTCAGTCAGTGCTTCGCACTGCCAGCTCCCCTTGCACAGGGGAGCCTTGAGGTTTGTACCCGCCTCAGCCTCCCTTGTGCAAAGGGAGGTGGCTCGCCGTTAGGCGAAACGGAGGGATTGTAGCCTGCCGATTAAGCACTGTCTTTCCTGCCAGAAAGTTGCGTAGGGGCCGATTCCATATCGGCCCGCAAAAAGCCCTCGGACCGGGAGAGGTCCGAGGGCTTATCCTTACTTCAAGGTCACGCTCATGCGCAGGTCGCTGTCGGCCATGCGGGAGGCGATGGCGGCCACCTGGGCCCGGGTGATGGCCTTGGTGGGCTGGAACTGGTTGTACTCGTTGCCCGTCAGGATGCCCGCCCGGTACAGGGTGAACACAGCCCCTGCGTAGGAGGCGGAGGAGGGCACGTCGGGGATCCGGTTCACGGTGTTCTTGGCGGAGAGGGCCTCTGCGGGCAGAGCCTTGGCGAAGATCTCAGCGAACTGGGCCCGGGTGATGGTCCAGTTGGCGATGTCTCTGTGGTAGGAGGCGGTGAGGATCTTGTTCTGGTAGCAGTAGTCGTAGTAGACCTTGTGCCACTGGGTGCCGGAGGTCTGCTTAAAGTTGGCGGAGCCGTTGGTGTAGATGGCGTGGATGCGGGCGGCCAGGGTGACGGCCTGGGCCACGGTGACGTTGCCGTCGGGGTTGAAGGCACCGGTCTCCAGACCGTTCATGAGGCCGAACTCCACGGCGGAGGCCACGTTCTTGGTGTACCAGGCGCTGGCGGTCACATCCCAGAACTGGCCCTGGCGGTAGCTGTTTACCTTGGGGAACTTCACCTTGTCAGGGGTGGAGGAGATGGGGGGCTTGCCGGTGTTGACCTCCCAGCCCAGGCTCTTGCAGTAGTCATAGGTGGCCTTGCGGCGGGTGGGGTAGCGGCCGGCCACGCTGTCATCCAGACCGGCCTGGTAGATCTGGTCCAGAGAGATGGCCCCGAAGGAACCGGCCATGTCGGCGGCGGCGGTGGCCACCCGGCGGGCCATGCCCAGACCGCCCTGGTTGTGCAGGTCACAGAAGTAGACCATGACGGCGGGGTCGGTGATGCCCAGCTTTTTGCCGGCGTTGATGTAGTTGGTCATGTAGGAGCGGCCCTGGTCGTCCTGGGCGGCCTTGCCCTCGGGAGAGGTCAGGAAGGCGGAGAGGAGAGCGGCCTCCTCGTCGTTTACGATGCGGGTGGACCAGTTGGTGGTGGAGTCGGTGATCTCGTTGTACAGGTCCTCCCCCAGGATCTCCCGGGCGCTCTCGGGGTTCCGGTTCACGGCATCCCGGCAGAGGTTCAGGGCGTTGCCTGCGTGCCACTGGATCTTGCCCACGGAGAGGGCGCCGTTGTCGTTCTTGTTGATGGAGCCGTAGTTGCCCTCGTGGACGTACAGGAAGGCCAGGACCTTTTCAATGATCTGCTCGTCGGTGACCTGGGCGGCCAGGGCAGTGGTGGGGAGCAGTCCCACCAGCATCAGGCAGGTCAGCAGTGCGGCGGTGATTCTTTTCATGTCAGAGGTCCTCCTGGGGAAGGTCTAAGTCGGGCAGCATGAAGCAGCCCTGGCAGGTGCTGTGGAACTCGCCGCCCTTGGCGGGGCACAGGGGAGTCAGGGGACCCTGGGCGGCATACCCGTCGGGACCCACTGCCAGGTCGGTCACATAGAGAAGGGAGCAGGAGGGGGCGTTCCTGGGTATGAAGGTATCCGGCACGCAGGTGGCCATCTGGAGGGGCAGCCCGTCGGGGCCCTGGACGGGGGAGACCTGGTCGTCATTGCAGAGGACCAGAGCTCCCTTGTAGGTGCCCTCTGCAAGAAGGCCCTTCTCCCAGCGACCGGTACGGAAGGGTTCCTCTGCCAGTCGGCCCGTGAGCATCCGGCGAGTGCCGGCGTACTGGGTGCCCTGGCCGTGGGGCAGGCCGTTCTCGGTCTCGCCCTCGTAGCGGAACTCCTTCTTCCAGCCGGAGACGGAGCCGGACTGGCTGCGGGTGACGGTCATGAGCTGGGAGCCGAAGCGGTCAAAGGCCAGGGATCGGGTCTCATTTTCCAGGAAAATGGTCTCTCCCGTGTCATCAAAGCGGTCGTCCAGGAAGGTCAGGGGGTCCTCCTGGGGGTCCAGGGCGTTCAGCAGGTCGATCATGGCCTCGGCCAGGCAGAGGGTCATGGGCAGGGGGGCCAGGAAGGCCTTGTACTCTGCCCACACGGGGGAGAAGCACAGATCCAGCAGGGCCTTGCCGTCACCGGCGGTGAGGCAGGCGTGGACCTGCCGGGCCAGAGGCTGGACTTCGGGGGAGAGACCGTCGGGGAGGTCCGCCTGAACAGGGGACAGGCTATGCCCGGCGTGGACGGCCTCCAAAGCGGCGTAAAGTTCGGGGATCATGGGTGTTTTCTCCTTTCAGGGTCATATCAGTTCGCCAGGGGGTTCCAGTTCCCCCGGACGTAGTAAACAAGGAAGAGAATGAAAAGGACCAGGTTGTGGAGGATCATGCAGGCGCAGGCGGCCACCAGACCCATGCCCCACAGCTGGGTGCACAGGAAGGTGCACACGATCCGCACCCCCCACATGCCGATGAGGTTGAAGAGGAAGGGGATCTTGGTGTTGCCGATCCCCAGCAGGATGCCCTCGATGATGAGGGCAACTCCGAAGAGGGGTTCGGACAGGGCCATCATCCGCAGGACGGCCACACACAGGAGGATGACCTCCTGACTGGTGGAGAAGAGGCCGGTCAGGGCCGGGGCGAAGAGGAAGAGGGTCCCGCCCGAGAGGATCATGAGGACCAGCTCGATGCGGATGAACATGGCGGTCAGGTCCCTCATCCGCTGTTGGTCCCGGGCCCCCAGGGCGTTGCCCGCCAGGGTGGAGGCGGCGGTCTGCATGCCGAAGCCCGGGATGTAGAAGGCGGATTCCACCGTGTTGGCGATGGTCATGGCGGCAGCGGAGACCGGGCCCAGTCCGTTGACCATGGCGGCGAAGGCCACATAACCCAGGCTGGTGGCAAACCGCTGGAACATATTGGGGACGGCGGTCCTCAGGCAGGGGCGCAGGATGTCTCGGTTGGGACGAAAAGACTGGCCTCTGGGGGAGATATCCGGATGCCGCCACAGGGCAATGGTGATGACGATGCCTCCTGTGGTGAAGGCCAGGGCGCTGGCGGCTGCCGCGCCCACCACACCCCAGCCTGCGCCGGGCATGGTGAAGGTCAGGCCCAGCAGGGTCACAGATCGGGTGGGGAAGATCAGGAGAAGGTTCAGAACGATATTGATGACGTTCACCAGCAGCCCCACCAGCATGGGGGTCTTGGCGTCTCCCGCTGCCCGGAGGATGGTGCCGAAGATGAGGATGGCCGTCCGGAAGAGCATGGGGGAGTAGAGGACGAAGAAGTACTGGGCAGACAGCTCCTGGATGGAGGGGTCCACCTGCATCCAGACAGGGACCTTTCCGCTGCAACCCAGGGTCAGGGCGGTGAAGAAGAGTCCCGCTGCCGCGGCGGCCAGAACGGCCTGGGCAGCGGCCCGGCGGGCCTTGTTCTCATCGCCTGCGCCCCGGGCCCGGGCGATGTAGGCCAGAAACCCCACGCCCATGGCGGAGATGGTGGAGCTGATGAGCCAGTTGATGGTGGTGGTGGCCCCCACGGCGGCGGTGGCCTGGGTGCCCAGGGTCCCCACCATGGCGGTGTCGATGTACTGAACGGCAGTCTGCATGAGCTGCTCCAGCATGGTGGGCCAGGCCAGGGAAAGGATCACCGGGAGCATGGCCCATCGGGAATGTTCGGCGGGTGTTTTCACGGCCATCCTCCCCAATACGTGCTTTAACCTTATTACTATACCGAAAAATGACGAGTTTTGCAATGGGATAGGGGGAAAAAGCCGGGTTTGGCAAAAATTTTCCTCACCGTTGTCATAGGGAGGAAAATGCGGTATAATTGACCCAGCAAAGGAAAGGAGTGATCTCCATGAAGAAAACCAAGATCCTGGCCGGACTGCTGGCGGCTGTGATGGCCATAAGCATCCCTCTGACAGCAGGGGCCGCCCGGGTCCCCTATCTGCCCGATGTGACGGAGGCCATGTCCGACCCTGCCTATTGGTGCACCGATGAACGGGTCCTCATGACCTGGGACGAGATCCAGGGACTGAACGACCTGACCATTGCCGCCGACGGCACCGGGATGTACGACCTGAAAAACCAGGCTGAGACCGTGGACGGGGTCAACCTGAACAAGATGGTCAAGTCCTCCAGTCAGGCGGACGCGGCATACTACCTGGGCTGGACCTATCTGGGCACCGACACCAAGGCCACCCAGAAGGACTTTGACAAGATGATCCGCAACACCCAGAACCCCAAGGCCACCACCGACCAGGCGGTGCGCTACGGCGTGGCCGTCCACCGGACCACCCTGCGGACCTTCCCCTCGGAGCCCCCCATCTGGGACGACCCCAAGGACCCGGACTTCAACTACCAGCATCTGGTGGGCCTGCGGGTGAACGAGCCCATCGTCATCACCTCGGTCTCTGCCGACGGCAAGTACTACCTGGCCAAGAGCATCTGCTGCTCCGGCTGGGTGCCCGCCCAGGATGTGGCGGTCTGCCGGGACAAGGAGGAATGGCTCTCCGCCTGGGACCTGGCCCCGGAGGACACCCTGGTGGTCTATGGGGACAAGGTCTACACGGAAAAATCCAACTACAGCCCCATCACCTCCCAGCTGCTGCTGACCATGGGCACCACCCTGGAGCTGGCGGTGGTGGAGGACCCCAACGAGCTCATCGACAACCGGGCCCCCTATCAGAACCATGTGGTGTGGATGCCCATCCGGAACGAGGACGGCAGCTATGCCAAGAAAAAGACCCTCATCTCCGAGCACGCCAAGGTCAGTGAGGGCTATCTGGACCTGAGCGGGGCCAACATCGCCTCGGTGGCCCTGGAGGCCCTGGGCAACACCTACGGCTGGGGCGGCAGCCTCCTGTCCGAGGACTGCTCGGCCTACATTCGCAACATCTACAAGTGCTTCGGCCTGGAACTGGCCCGGAACACCACCTGGCAGCAGGCCATGCCCATGGCCAAGGTGGATATGACCAACATGTGCCTGGAGGAGCGGGAAGATGTCATGGCCGCCCTGCCTCTGGGCTCCGTCCTCTTCTTCTCCGGCCACGAGATGCTCTATCTGGGCAGTGAAAACGGGGAGGACTACGTGATCAGCGCCGTCAGCAAGATCAAGATCCCCGGCCAGTCCGGCACCCAGCGGATCCGGAGCGTCATCCTGAACACCCTGGATATCCAGCGGGCCAACGGCCTGACCTGGCTGGAGGCCCTCACCGCCGTCAACGTCCCCTATTGGGGCCTGGTGGATGGGGCGGAGTATGACCTGCCTGCCCCCGCCTGGTACCACGACGGGGTGGCCTACTGCATGACCAACAAGATCATGCAGCCCTATGAGGATGGGTATTTCCATCTGGAGGGCCAGGTGACCCGCGCCATGGCGGCCCAGATCCTCTACAACCTGGAGGGCAAGCCCGCTGTGGAGGGGGAGAACCCCTTCCGTGACGTGGCCGAGGATGCCTGGTACCGGGATGCGGTGACCTGGGCGGCAGAGGCCGGGGTCATGACGGGCTACAACGACACGGTCTTCGGTCCCAACGCCCCCCTGACCCGGGAGCAGATGGCGGCTGTCCTGTACCGGTACGGGGAGGTCCAGGGCCTGGACCTGTCTGCCGGAGAGACGGCCGACCTGTCTGGGTTTGCCGATGCCCGTACCATCAGTCCCTGGGCGGAGGAAGCCATGGCCTGGGCCGTGGGCACCGGGATCCTGGAGGGCAGCAATGGCCGCCTTACCCCCAAGGGGGATGCCACCCGCGCCCAGTGCGCCGTGATCTTCATGCGGTACGGGGAGCTGGGAAGCTAAAGGACCTGTGTTAGAGAGAAAAAAGGCTCCCCTTTAGAGGGGAGCTGGATGCGAAGCAGCCTGAGGGGTGTTATCCTTGCAGATAAATTGTCGTACCGGTACGACAGCATATCCTTAGACCCCGCACCCCTCCACCCCTTCGGGGAACCTCCCCTCACAGGGGAGGCTAGGGGACCTGCTCCGAATATATGCAAAGCCCGTAGGCCTGCGCCTACGGGCTTTCGTTATGCTTTCTTTTTTCTTGGTTCCAGCTCGTTCCACAGGGTGAAGCCCAGGATGAGGACACCGCCCACCAGCTGGGTGACGGTCATGGCCTCCCCCAGGATAAAGACGGAGACCAGCACGGCCACCAGGGGGTCCACATAGCTGAGGATGGAGGCCTCCTGGCCGGAGAGCTCCTTCAGGGAGGTGAAGTACAGGCAGTAGCACACGCCGGTGTGGAAAAGACCCACCACCAGCAGGCAGACCCAGCCCTTGCCGTCCATGGTGCCAAGGGTCACGCCGGAGGTGGCGGCCACATAGGGGATCAGCACCACGGCGGCGGCGAAAAACTGAAGGAAGGTCCGCTGGATACCGGCCACCCCCTTGATGAACTTGTTCAGCAGGACCACGGTGGCGTAGAGGACGGCAGCCCCCAGGCCGAAGGCCATGCCGATGTGGTCGGTACCCGCTCCACTGCCCAGGTCGCTGATGCCGATGACCAGCACCAGGCCCAGGGTGGACATGATAAAGCAGAGGATCTGCTTGGGGGTGAGCTTTTCCTTGAAGAGGAAGGGGCAGACGGCGGTGACGATGACCGGGGCGAAGTAGTAGCTCAGGGTAGCCACGGAGACCGTGGTGTACTTATAGGCCTCAAAGAGGAGGATCCAGTTAAAGCCCATGGCCACGCCGGAGAGGAGCAGGAGGGGGAGTTCCTTTCGGATGGCCTTCAGCTGGATGGACTGACGGGTCACCAGGAAGTAGCCGGAGAGGAGGATGATGGCCAGAACGGCCCGGTACAGGGCCAGCTCGCCGGAGGTGACGGAGATGTTTCGGACGAAGATGGCCAGGGTACCAAAGGACGCCATGGCGATGATGATGGCCAGGCGGGGATTTTTGAGGATGGACATGGGAAACCCTCCCGAATCGACAGAATAATGATTTAGTATAGCGGATTATTTGTGGGGTGTCAATTCAGAGGGGGGAGGTTGCTGGCTTTTGCAGTCCGGGTCAATCGTAATAGACACAGCGGTAGGTGGGGCTCTGAGGATTGTCCAGTGCAACCGTCATCAGGGTCTCGCCTGTGCTGAAATCGCAGACGGTCATACAATCGGCATCTCGGATGGAGGCACCCCAGCCGATCACATATACTTCGTCATACAGATGCTGGGCAGAGCCGCAGGCTTCCGAGTATTTATTCCCCAGGGAATAGGAACGGAAGGCTTCCAGAGTTTTGGCGGCAGGATCGATGCAGTAAGAGACCACACGGGAGGAAGCGGACCCATTGCCGTTGTCAAAGAGGGTGATATAGTCGCCGTCAATGGCAGCGTAGTGCTGACCGCTGGACTTCTGCCATTCGGACAGGCCAAACTCATCTCCGGGGCCGGACAGAGTCCACAGGATCTGATCCCTGTCGGTGGTGCGGTCCAGGCCCAGGATGGAATGAATGTGGCGGAAGGAACACACCAGGCTGCCGTCGTCGGCGATCCGCATGGAGTTAAAATGGATGTAGTCAGGGCCGTCGGTGAGCTGGTTGGCAAAGTCATCGGCGCCGATCATGCTTTCAGAGGCAACGGTGGTCAGCCCATACAGCTCGGGGTAGTCGGTGCTGTTGAAGTCCCAGACCACCTGGCCGTCTTTGACCTCCTGGAGGTAGGAGAAGATCACCTTTGTGCCGTCTTCGTATCCGGGGATATTATACACGGTGTCCTTGATGTATCCTGAGAGGATGTAGTGATCCAGATCGATCATAAGAAAATCATGACCGTCAAGAGGGGCCCCTTGCTCCACGACGTCGGATGCCTCGAAGGTGATCCGCTTGATCTCCTGGAAGTCTTTGTCCAGAATGACACGCTCTCCCGGAGAGTACCCCATCAGACCGTAGTTATCATAGGTGCCTGTTTCATCGTGGTAGCTGTAATAGATCTCACCATCCACTTCGTGCTTTTTGAAGTCCCAGAAGGAACCGAGACCGGAGGGTGCAGAAATGTCTTCGTGCTTAGACCAGACGATATTACCTTTTCCGTCGAGCATGATGAGATCTCGGGTATAGGGGAAGGAAAGATAGAAATTGCCGCTGAGATCGGTTTCACCTTCTACAGTAAAGCCGGGAAGTCCGTCGGCGATCACGGGTTCCGCCGATTCGGTTTGGGATGCGCAGGAGCACAGGGGGACGATCGCAAGGGATACAGCCAAAAGACCCCTGAGAATTTTGTGGATCGATTTCATAAATAGCCTCCATTTTGTGCAGATTGTCTGATTTGTCTAAAAAATAGCTTCGATAGACAGGAATAGTGTACTATATTGCGGGCGGGGTGTCAATCCACTGCGTGTCCAAAGGATGATTGACAGGAACGGGAAGCTATGATACCATGCGAGAGAAATCCATAGTTCCATCGGAGGACAGTACACCGTAGTGTAGGGGATCGTAAGCGCACCGCTTGCAGGCCGCCTGTCAGAGAAGATGTCGAGTGAGCTCGGTTATTGCATGAGGCAATAATGGGGCTTTTTTGTTTTTAGGAGGTCAACATGAGAGAATTACCCAAAATCATCCTGCGTCCTCTGGCAGCAGAGGACAGAGAGTCCTTTATCCGGGGCATACAGCCAGCCTTCAAGCAGGCCTTTGTGGAAAAATACGGGGACGATGGGACCGAGGTCATTCCCCGGGAGGATGTGGAAGGTGCCTTTGATGAGCCGGGGGCCGAGAGCTGGCAGATCCTTCTGGAAGGCCAAGCGGTAGGGGGTGCAGTGGTTGCCTGGAAACCTGAGACCCGCCGGGCGGAGCTTCTTTTGCTGTATGTGGATGTGGACTGCCACAGCAGGGGTGTGGGTCAGGCAGCCTGGGAGGCCATCCAGGCCCGCTACCCGGAGGCAGAGGTCTGGGAGACCTTTACCCCCTATTTTGAGACCCGGAATATCCACTTCTATGTGAACAAATGCGGGTTTCATATCGTGGAGTATTTCCATTCCAAGCATCCCATGCCCGGTGAATTCGAAGGAGATAGCGGGGATGGCTTTTTCCGGTTTGAGAAGAGCCGGGGGAGGGAATGAAGCTTGCCCCGGAGGGGCATTGTGAAATGATATATCCCTTGCGGGATATGATGTGCGGCGAAGCCGCATGATATATTTGCCAAAGGCAAATATGATGTGATATCCGTTCCTTCATATGCCGCAGGCATATATCATCCACCGCAGGTGGATATCATATCGAAGATATATCACCCGTTCCGTCAGGAACGGATATCATTGCAAAAGCCCGATTTGTCAAAAAGACAAATCGGGCTTTTGCATGGTGACCGGACTCGACGCCCTTCGGGCACTAGGGCTCGCAGAGCGAGCCCGTCGCCGGAAGCCGATTCTGCGCAACAGACCACCGGCACCAAAAAAGGCAGGGCCCCATGCGGGGTCCTGCTTTTTTTGGTGCCGGTGACCGGACTCGAACCGGTACGCTGTTGCCAGCGGCGGATTTTGAGTCCGCTACGTCTACCAATTTCATCACACCGGCGTGTATTTACAAATCGGATTGATTATACAACAGAGGCCGTCCCAAGGCAAGGGTTTTTCTTCGGGATTTTTCAATTTGATATAGGAAAATCGCGCCGGATGTGGTATGATACAATATTATGATGATACTATGGCGGGAACTGCCCGCATGACCATACAGAAAGGGGGATGACCGACCCCATGGCCAGAAAGATCCTGGGCCTTATGGCCCTGCTTCTCTGCCTGACGGGCCTCTCCGGCTGCGTGTTCAGCAGCGTGGAGGAGATGTACGCCCTGCCCAAATCCTCGGAGGCCTATGTGAACCTCCAGGCCAAGATCAATGAAGAAAAGGGGAATGCCGAGTATATCGCCCCCCTGAGCGGTGAGAACCGTCAGACCATCCAGCTGGTGGATGTGGACGGGGACGGCACCCAGGAGGCGGTGGCCTTTTTCCGGGATGCCCAGGCGGATGCCCCCCTGAAGATCGTCTTCTTCCGCCAGGATGAGGACGGGGAGTACCAGCCCTGGGCCCGCATCGAGGGCGTGGGCACCGAGATCGAGTCCATCGACTACCTGGAGCTCTGCGAGCCTGCCGGCTGTGAGATCCTGGTGAGCTGGCAGGTGAATGCCTCGGTCCGTGACCTGGTGGGCTACGCCGTCAAGGACGGCCAGCCTGTGGAGATTCTCCGCAGCGGTTACGGTGATTATCTGGCCGCCGACCTGGACCGGGACGGGCAGGAGGAGCTGGTCCTCACCCAGCCCGGAGGAGACAGCCCGGGGAACTGGAAGGTGGAGTATTACGACGGCCTGGAGGGCCGCATGGATCTGATCTCTGCCACCCCCCTGTCCGCGGGAGCGGCAGAGATCCACACCTGGACGGCCGGCCTGCTGGCCGATGAGGTCCCCGCCCTCTTCGTGACCTCCTACTATGGCAAGGAGGATCTCATCACCGATGTCTTCTGCCTGGGGGACCAGGGCCTGGAAAACATTGCCCTCTCCGGGGACACCCACCGCAGCGGAGACATCTATCACTACTACGCCGGGGTCCACCCCGCTGACATGAACGGGGACGGCATCACCGAGGTCCCCGTGGCCCAGTCCGTGCCTGCCTACGGCACCTCCACCGCCGGGGAGTTCTGGTGGCTCCACTGGATGGCCTATCGGTCTGACGGTACCTCTGTCCAGGTCCTCACCACCTACCACAGCGGGGACGGCTGGTATCTGGAGATCCCCGACGACTGGACCGGGGCCTTCTCCATGTGCCGCCAGGAGAACTCCGCCACCGGTGTCCGCAACGTCCTCTTTGCCCAGGGTGTGGAACTGGCCGCAGAGGAGGAGGACGAAGGGGAGGACAACACCTCCGATGCCCAACCCCAGACCTTCCTGGCCATCTCCACCCTCATGGGGGCAGACCGGGGGGAACTGGCCCAGCTGGGCAGCCGCTTCATCCTGTCCTCGGACAGCACCACCATCTTCGCCGGGGAATTCTTCGACGGCTGGGACTGCGGGCTGGATGAGGAATCCCTCCGCCAGCGCTTCCATCTGAACGCCGGTACCTGGAGCTACAGTCATTAACGGGAAGCCCTTCCCGATCCCATACCAACACCTGAAAGGAGCAGGACAATGAAAAAGATTCTGGTTCTGGAAGACGAGGCCAATATCCGCAGCTTCGTCGTCATCAACCTCAACCGCGCAGGCTACGAGACCATTGAGGCGGGCACCGGCGAGGAGGCCCTGGAGCAGCTCCGCCTGAACCCTGACGTGCGGGTGGCTCTGCTGGACATCATGCTGCCCGACATGGACGGCTTTGAGGTCTGCCGCCGCATCCGGGCCAGCAACTCCAAGATCGGTGTCATCATGCTCACCGCCCGCACCCAGGAGATGGACAAGATCACCGGCTTCATGACCGGCGCCGACGACTACGTCACCAAGCCCTTCTCTCCCATGGAGCTCACCGCCCGCATCGATGCCCTCTACCGCCGCATCGGCGGGGAGATGATGGACGACGGGGAGATTCAGCAGGCCCCCTTCGTGCTGAACACCCGCAAGCGCACCCTGGAGAAGAACGGCCAGCGGGTGAAGCTCACCCAGGTGGAGTACTCCATCATGAAGATGTTCATGGAGAACCCCGGCAAGGCCCTCTCCCGTGAGGAGATCCTGAAATTCGTCTGGGGGGAGAACTACCTGGGCGAGCTGAAGATCGTGGACGTGAACATCCGCCGTCTGCGGGTGAAGATCGAGGACGAACCCACCAGCCCCATCTACATCACCACCATTTGGGGTTACGGCTATAAGTGGGAATTTTAAGCAAGACTTTTGGGACCCGCTGCGCTGGGCTCCCAAAAGTGAGATTGCGGCCTGCTGCAGCGCACAGGCCAAAGGCCTGTACGTTTGCAGGCCGAGAAGAGTTTTCCGGCACGCGCATGTCGCGCCGGAAAACACATTGAATTTTGTTTCGCCGCCAAGGCGGCGAAACTCTGCGAGGCTTTTTGAAATCTATGATCTAAAAGGATGGATACCATGATATCCTTACCCAACATTCCGTTCTTACGGGTCCGGGGCATCCGGAAGCGATGGCTGCTGAGCAGCATCAGCGTCCTGGTGGTCATCCTGACGGTGCTGGTCATCGCCTGCTCCCTGGTCATGAAGAACTACTACGACAGCAGTATCCTCTCCGACATGGAGAGCAAGGCCCGGACGGCGGCCACCTATTTCAGCACCTACGCCGGGACCGACCCCGACCGGGGGGACTACCTCACCGCGGCCCAGGACTACGTCACCTCCTTTGAGGACGGCAGCAAGATCGAGCTCCAGTTCCTGAACCCCGCCGGGAAGGTGGTCTACTCCTCCAACGGCCTGACCCTCTCGGGCACCATGCCCGGGACGGCGGACATCACCCAGCTCCAGGAGACCCGGCAGATCTCCTCCTGGAAGGGGGTCTCCCCCCAGACGGGAGAGCGGATCACCGCCGTGTCCGCCCCCCTGGTCTATGACGATGACCTGGTGGGCATCATGCGCTATGTGACCTCCATGCGGGTGGTGGACCGTCAGGTGACCACCCTCACCCTGGTGGCTGCCGCCATGGCCCTGGGGGTCCTGGTCCTGGTGTACATCTCCAACGTCTACTTCGTCAAGTCCATCGAGGTGCCGGTGAAGACCATCACCTCTGCCGCCCAGCGCATTGCCGACGGCAGCTACGGCATCCAGGTGGAAAAAGCCTTCGATGACGAGATCGGTGATCTCACCGACGCCATCAACGATATGTCCCAGCGCATCAAACAGGCCGAGAGCATGAAGTCGGAATTCATCTCCTCGGTCTCCCACGAGCTGCGCACCCCCCTCACCGCCATCACCGGCTGGGCCGAGACCATCATGAACGGCGAGGCCCGGGATGCCTCCGACATCCGCAAGGGCATGGGCATCATCGCCAGTGAGGCCCGTCGTCTCTCCGGCATGGTGGAGGAGCTGCTGGAGTTCTCCCGTATCGAGGACGGCCGCTTCACCCTGTCCATCGAGCCCATGGACATCAAGGCCGAGCTGGAGGACGCCGTGTACACCTACCACGAGTTCCTGGCCGCCGAGGGGATCTTCGTCTACCACCACGACTGTGAGGAGGAGTTCGCCCCCATCCCCGGGGACCCCGACCGCCTCCGCCAGGTCTTCTGCAACCTGCTGGACAACGCCGCCAAGCACGGCGGTGCCGGCCGGCGCATCGAGACCGCCATCTTCCCCGATGCAGGGGACGTGGTCATCACCATCCGGGACTTCGGCCCCGGCATCCCGCCCGAGGAGCTGCCCAACGTAAAGTACAAGTTCTACAAGGGAAGCTCCACCGCCCGGGGCAGCGGCATTGGCCTGGCCGTCTGCGAGGAGATCATCTCCCGCCACAACGGCCAGCTCATCATCCGCAACGCCGAGGACGACCGGGGGGGCTGTGTGGCAGAGATCCGTCTGCCGACTGGAACATAAGTTCGAGAAAATCCTTGCTTTTTGGGGCAAGGTTTGTTACCATGGAGTCAGCACCCCTTCCAGGTGTCTGACCCGGCATATTTTCCCTGCGGTATGCAGGCTTTAGGAGACACTATGGAAAACAAAAACAACTGCGGTGCAGAGAACAACGGCTGCACCTTCCGTACCACCATTGGTGGGCAGGCCCTCATCGAGGGCATCATGATGCGGGGCCCTCAGAAGCAGGCCATCGTGGTCCGCAACCAGGAGGGCGGTCTGGAGATCAAGGAGGATGAGCTGAAGCTCATCAAGGACAAGCACCCCATCCTGGGTCTGCCCTTCATCCGGGGCGTGTTCACCTTCATCGGCTCCCTGGTCAACGGCATGAAGGCCCTCATGTGGTCGGCGGAGTTCTACCCCGAGGAGGAGGAAGAACCCACCAAATTCGAAAAGTGGATCGAGGCCAAGTTCGGCAGCGAGGCCCTCATGAAGTGGATCATTGCCGTGGCGGTGGTCCTGGGCATCGGCCTGTCCCTCCTCCTCTTCATCGTTCTGCCCACCCTGGCCACCTCGGGACTGCTGTACTTCTTCCCGGAGGCACCCATGTGGCTGCGGAACCTGCTGGAGGGTGTGGTGAAGCTCATCATATTCTTCCTGTACCTCTACCTCTGCTCGAAAATGAAGGACATCCACCGGACCTTCCAGTACCACGGGGCCGAGCACAAGACGATATTCTGCTACGAGCGGGGCCTGGAGCTCACCGTGGAGAACGCCCGCCAAATGCCCCGGCACCATCCCCGCTGCGGCACCAGTTTCCTGTTTGTGGTCATCGCCATCGCCATCCTGGCCTCCTGCGTGGTCTTTGAGCTGCCCGGCATCCGGGAGGTGGCCACCAACGCCCTGGTGCGCATCCTGCTCCATCTGGTGATGCTCCCCTTCATCGTGTCGGTGACCTATGAGCTCAACCGCTTCATCGGCCGTCACGACAATGTGGTGACCCGCATCCTCTCGGCCCCCGGCCTGTGGATGCAGAACTTCACCACCTTCGAGCCGGACGACTCCATGCTGGAGGTGGCCATTGAGGCCCTTGTTCGAGTCCTGCCCGAAAAGCAGGGCGATGACCAATGGTAAATCCAAGCATCTTCAACGAACCCATTCTTCGTAGGGGCGCTTCACGAAGCGCCCGAAACCTGTGTCAAACCCTCTGGGTGGCGGGCGATTCGTGAATCGCCCCTACAAAACCTACCGTAAACTGTAAACTCTATTGTGATTGGGGTGCGTATCATGGCGATCACATATCATGATCTGTATTTGAACACCTGCAAGGCCATGGGAGCCATGGGCATCGAGGCCAACCGCCTGGAGGCCCGGGAGCTCCTCTGTGCCGCCGCCGGGAAAAGCCCGGAAAAGCTCCTGCAGGACCTGAACCTGTACACCACCGATGAGGTGGCGGCCACCGTGGACCAGATGCTCCAGCGTCGGGCCAAGGGGGAGCCTGTGGCCTACATTGTGGGGGAGTGGTCCTTCCTGGGCCTCACCTTTGACGTGGGTCCCCAGGTCCTCATTCCCCGGGTGGACACCGAGATCCTGGCCCACCGTGCCATCACCTGCCTGAAGGAGGTGGGGGGCAACACCCGGGTCCTGGACCTGTGCGCCGGGTCGGGCTGCGTGGGCATCTCCATCGCCCACCATGTCAAGAACGCCCGGGCCGTCCTGGTGGACCTGTCCGACGGGGCCCTGGACCTGTGCAAGAAGAACATCCGCCGCCACAACCTCACCGGCCGGGTGGTCCACCTGAAAGGGGATGCCATGCAGGCACCCAGCCACGCCCTGGGGAACTTCGACATCCTGGTGAGCAATCCCCCCTACATCCCCACCGGAGACATCCCCGGCCTGGACGACTCCGTGAAGAACTTTGAGCCTATGATGGCTCTGGACGGCGGTGCCGACGGCCTGGACTTCTACCGGGCCATTGCCACTCTCTGGCAGCCCGCCCTGAAGCCCGGCGGCCGCATCCTCTTCGAGGTGGGCATCGGCCAGTCCGAGGCTGTGGCCATGATCCTGCTGAAGGCAGGCTACGAAAACATCTGCATCACCCGGGACACCGGTAAGATCGACCGTGTGGTCCAGGGAATGCGCCCCAAAGAACGAGAGATCCCTGACCTGCTCCATGACATGAAGGAGGAAGCATAAATGGCAGAGAAAAAGAAAATGATCGAGTCGGCAGCGCCGGCTTCTGACAAGAAAAAGGCCCTGGAGACCGCCATGGCCCAGATCGAGCGGGCCTACGGCAAGGGCTCCATCATGCGCCTGGGGGACAACAGCCGGGTCATGGTGGAGGCCATCCCCACCGGCTCCCTGGCCCTGGACCTGGCTCTGGGCATCGGCGGCGTGCCCCGTGGCCGTATCATCGAGATCTACGGTCCCGAATCCTCCGGTAAGACCACCCTGGCCCTGCACATTGCAGCAGAGGCCCAGAAGCGTGGCGGCGAGGTGGCCTTCGTCGACGCCGAGCACGCCCTGGACCCCACCTATGCCCGTGCTCTGGGGGTGAACATTGACGATATGCTCATCGCCCAGCCCGACACCGGCGAGCAGGGTCTGGAGATCTGCGAGGCGCTGGTCCGCTCCGGCGCTCTGGATGTCATCGTGGTGGACTCCGTGGCCGCTCTGGTCCCCCGGGCCGAAATTGAGGGCGACATGGGCGATGCCCACGTGGGCCTCCTGGCCCGCCTCATGAGCCAGGCCCTCCGTAAGCTGGCCGGCTCCATCTCCAAGACCAACTGCGTGGTCATCTTCATCAACCAGCTCCGTGAGAAGGTGGGCGTTATGTACGGCAACCCCGAGGTCACCACCGGCGGCCGCGCCCTGAAGTTCTACTCCTCCGTCCGCATCGACGTGCGCCGGGTGGAGGCCCTGAAGGTGGGCGGCGAGGTCATCGGCAACCGCACCCGTGCCAAGGTGGTCAAGAACAAGGTGGCTCCCCCCTTCCGGGAGGCCGAGTTCGACATCATGTACGGCGAGGGTATCTCCAAGTACGCCGAGCTGGTGGACCTGGCGGTGAAGCTGGACATCGTCCACAAGAGCGGTTCCTGGTTCTCCATGGGCGACGAGCGCATCGGCCAGGGCCGTGACTCCGTGAAGCAGTACTTCATGGAGAATCCCGAGATCTGCGACCAGGTGGAGGAGCAGATCCGGGTCAACTCCTTCAAGCTCCTCAGCGCCCAGGCCCAGGCTGCCGCCCGTGCCGCAGGCCGTGCCCCCCAGGAGGAGACCATCACCCACGCAGCCCAGCCCAAGGCGGCAGCTCCCGCCCCCCGCGGCATTGACATAAGCGCAGACGACTTCGACGACGATGAGGATTGAGTCCCTTCTCCCTCCCGGTCAGCCGGGAAAACCTTGGACTTTGACTCTGGAGGGGGGAACTTCCTTCCGCATCCCGGAAGGGCTGGTCGTTGACTTTGCCCTCTACCAGGGGAAGGAACTGGAGGAGGAGGTCCTGGCCCGGCTGGAACAGGCGGCCTTGGCCGCCGGTCTCCGGGAGAAGGCCGTGCGCCTCCTCACCGGGCGGCTCCTGTCCGCCGGACAGCTCCGGGAAAAGCTCCTGGCCAAGGGCGGGACGGAAGCCCAGGTTCAGGAGATCCTGGACTGGGCGGAGAGAATTGGACTGCTCAATGACGAGGAATATGCCAAAGCTCTGGCCCGGCACTACCAGGCCAAGGGCTACGGCATCTATAAAATAAAAGACGAGCTCTACCGCCGTCAGGTCCCCAAGGACCTCTGGCAGGAGGCCCTGGCCGGGCTGGAGGAGCCCTCTGACACCATTCGTCGATTCCTGGAAAAGAAACTCACGGACCCCCAGGACCGGAAACAGGTGAAGAAGGTCTCCGATGCCCTCATCCGCCGGGGATTCACCTGGGGCCAGGTCTCGGCGGGGATGGAGTCTTTCCTGCGGGACTTTGACGACCTTTGACACACGCACACATTGTAGGGGCCGATGACCACATCGGCCCGCGGAGACCCACGTTGGTGGGATAGGAGAAACACATGAAAGTTGGATTTATTTCCCTTGGCTGTGCCAAGAATCAGGTCAACTGCGAGCAGATGATCTGGCAGACCTACGAGGCCGGTCACGAGGTGGCCCTGGGTTCCGAGGACTGCGATGCCGTGGTGGTGAACACCTGCGGCTTCCTCCAGGAGGCCCGGGACGAGGCCATGGGTGAAATTGAAAAGCTGGTGGAGCTGAAGAAGGCCGGTCAGATCCAAAAGATCATCGTCACCGGCTGCATGGCCCAGTGGAAGAAGGACGAGATGGCAGAGCTCTGCCCCGACGTGGATGGCTTCATCGGCGTGGGCGGCTATGAGGAGATCGGCCGGATCATGGACCGCATCGAAGCCGGCGAGACCGTCCACCACTTCGGGGACATCCATGCCCCCATCCCGGAGACCGACCGTGTGGTCTGCACCTCCGACTACTGGGCCTGGCTGCGCATTGCTGAGGGCTGCGACAACCGCTGCACCTACTGCGTCATCCCCTATATCCGGGGCAAGTTCCGCAGCCGTCCCGAGGAGGCCATTCTGGCCGAGGCCCGGAGCCTGGCCGAGGCCGGCATGAAGGAGCTCATCGTGGTGGCCCAGGACATCACCCGCTACGGCCTGGATCTCTACGGCCGTCCCGCCCTGGCCGACCTGCTGCCCAAGCTGTGCGCCATCGAGGGCATTGAGTGGGTCCGCCTCCACTACCTGTACCCTGACATGATCACCGACGAGCTCATTGAGGTCATCGCCAACGAGCCCAAGATCGTCAAGTATATCGACCTGCCCATCCAGCACATCAACGACCGGGTCCTGAAGGCCATGAACCGCCGTGGTACCGGCGGGGAGATCCGCGCCCTCTTCACCAAGCTGAGAGAGCGCATCCCCAACCTGGTCATCCGCACCAGCCTCATCACCGGCTTCCCCGGGGAGACCGACGAGGAGTTCGAGGAGCTGTGCGAGTTCCTGCTGGAGTACAAGCTGGAGCGGGCCGGTGTCTTCGCCTACTCCCCCGAGCCCGGCAGCGTGGCCGGTGCCATGGCCGACCAGGTGGACGAGGACGTGAAGCGCCGCCGTCTGGAACTTCTCACCGACCTGCAGATGCGGGTGGTGGACGAGTACTGCGAGAACCAGGTGGGCCGGGAGATGACCGTCCTGTGCGAGGGCTACGACGACGACACCGAGCTCTTCTTCGGCCGCAGTGAGTACGACTCCCCCGGCATCGACGGCATCGTCCACTTCGAGGGAGAAGAGGGGGGCGTTCGCCCCGGCGGCTTCTACCGGGTGAAGATCACCAGCACCTATGACGGCGAGCTCATCGGCGTCATTGCCAACGAGGAGGAGTAACCATGAATACTGCCAACAAACTCACCATGATCCGGGTGGTCCTGATCCCGGTGTTCATCGTGCTTCTGTACCTGGGCCATACCATCCCCGCCCTGGCCGTTTTCATCGTGGCCAGCGTCACCGACTTCGTGGACGGCTATGTGGCCCGGAAATACAACCTGGTCACCGACTTCGGCAAGTTCATGGACCCCCTGGCCGACAAGCTCCTGGTCATGTCCGCCATGGCCTGGTTCGTGGAGGTGGGCTGGATGCCCGGCTGGGCCTTCTTCATCGTCCTGGCCCGTGAGTTTGCCGTCACCGGCCTCCGTCTGGTGGCGGTGGAGCAGGGTCTGGTCATCGCCGCCGGTAAGTCCGGCAAGGTGAAGACCGCCTCCACCATGGTGGGCATCATCCTGATGCTGGCCGTCCCCGGCGATCTGCTGAACCTGATCTGCGTGGCCGTCATCGTCATCACCACCGTGTACTCCGGCATTGAGTACTTCATCCAGAACAAGCAGGTCATCCTCAACGGAGATATGTAACACAACAGCGGCGGGAGCGAAAGCTCCCGCCGTTTTTCCATTGTTCGCAGCAAAAAGGCTCCCCTTGATAGGGGAGCTGGCAGCCGCAGGCTGACTGAGGGGTGCTATCTCAGAAGTTGAAATGTCGTACCGGTACGACAACATACCCTTTGGCCCCGCACCCCTCCGCCCCGTTGGGGCACCTCCCCTCACAGGGGAGGCATTCCGTACAGCGCAAAACTTTTTCAAAAAATTTTGGGACCCCTGTCCACTTTTGAGGTCCTGTTTCGTTATAGTAAGTGAAAGGAAGTTTTCCTATGATTTGAGGTGTATCCATGCTGGTCTATCTCGCCCTGATCGCCCGACCCAAGGAGCGGGCCAGGTTTGAAGAACTCTATACCCGGTACGGGGGTCTCATGCACCATGTGGCCATGGGCATCCTGGGGAACGAAAAGGATGCCGAGGACGCCGTCCACGAGGCCTTTCTGGCCATGTCACGCCACATGAACAAGGTGGGGGAGGTGGGGGATCCCAGGACCAAAGCCTATGTGGTGACCATCGCCCAGCGGAAGGCCATCGACCTCTGCCGCCAGCGGACCCGCCGCCCGGTGACCCATCTGGAGGAGGCCGGCCTGGGCCTCACCACGGTACATGAGACGGACAACGGACTGGCCCGGTGCATGTTGAAGCTGCCGGACCGGGACCGTCAGTTTGTCCTGCTCAAATTTGACCAGGGATACACCACGAAAGAGATCGCAGACATGATGGGCCTGACCCTGTCCGCCGCCTACAAGGTGGAGCAGCGGGCCAAGGCCCGGCTGGAGACCTTATGCAGAGAGGAGGGCCTGCTGTGAGAAACCGCAACGTGAACTGGAAGGAGCTGCCCTTTTCCCAGGGAGAGCTGGAACAGGCCGCCCGGGCAGCGGGGCAGGCCATCACCGACTCCCTGCCGGAACCTGAGGACTGCACCTATACTTTTTCCGATGACTTCCGCCGGAAGATGGACGGTCTGACCCAAAAGACAGACCGATCCGGCTGGACCACCGGTCTCCGCCGGGTGGCCTGCTTCTGCCTGGTCTTTCTGGTGGGTGGGGTGGCCTGGGTCACTGTGGGAGCCCAGATGTCCCAGCAGGTCTTTGGCTGGGACCGGGAGACCGCCCCGGAGGTCTTGTATCAGGAATACGAGACGATCATACAAGAAACCAATGAGACCCATGAGGTAGACCTCACCCTGGCCCCTCTGGAGGAACTGGACCCGGACCGTATGCCCACGGTGACAAGATTCCGGCATGACGTGGACGAGATGGTGGAAGCCGTCCAATATATTGGCCAGCACCAGGGGGGACAGGTGCCGGAGCGCACCTTCGCCCAGGAGTTTCTCCGGGAGCTGTTCAATCTGGACCGACGTATTGTGGGCATGGGGACCCGGGAGATATCGGAGACCACCGATGGTTACGCCGATGCCCTGGGGATGACCTGGAATGTGGATATCGATGTGGTGGTGAGCACCCCTGCGGGCCCTGTTGATTTTTACATCCAACGGATCCTTGAGGGAGAGATGACGGCGGGAGGGATGCCCGATGGATACACGGTCAGGGCTGTGGGGGCGACCTGGACCCAGGTGTCTTCTGACTATAGATCCTGTGCCGTTTACCGCCAGTTCATTCTGACCCAAAACGGGGTCAGCACCACAGTGGTCCCCTGGATCGTGCTGGCGGTGAATGAGGAGACCGGTGCCATTGCGATTGGCGAGGAAACCGATGGCGGAGAACTTCGGAACGGCCTGCAGGCTGCCCCGGGATCCATTGCGGAGGCGGCTGTCGGGAAGGACTTGCGAGATGAGATGGCACACCTTCTGGCAACGCATTTTACGGGAGAAACCAGTCAGTACCGCTATATTTCCCATGAGGACCTTTGGGCCACGGAACCGGAGGCTCTGACCTGGGAGCTGAAGGCTCTTCAGGACCTGTCCATGGACCTGTACAGGAACGCAGGTGCAGAGGGTAAGGTCCCTGCCGGGTATCTCTATTGGGGAAATGCGGCATACACCCTGGAAGAATGGCACGATGGCCATCTGGCTTTGACCGAGTATGACCTGCGGTATTCGGAGGGTGAGGATGGCGCGCTGTACTGCCTGGATCATGTGATCATGACCTATGAAATGCAGGAGTGGGAACGTGAGATCTACGGGTATTATGAGTAAGGAGCCATCCCGTGGGAAGCAGCTGCTTCCCACGGGATTCTCTTGCGAAACCGCCCCCGATGGGGTACAATAACCCCAATGAGAAAAAGGGGGAGTTCTGTGAATACCTATCAGAAGATCCAGTGGCTGGCCTGGATGATCGCCGGCCTGAGTGTGATGGGCATCGCCATGTGGCTGCTCACCGGGTCCCAGGTGGGGCCGGTCCTGGCCATCAGCCACATCGCCATGAGCCTGATCCTGGCCGTCCTCTGCGGGGTCCTCATCCCCATGGGGAAAGGGGCCGGAGAGGTCTGGGCAGATATCCAGAAAAAGCTCATCCTCCAGGTGCTGGTGCTGGTCCTCCAGGCGGGGACCTACGGCTATCTGCTGGTGGGCCAGGGGGAAAACGTGGCCCTGATCCTGCTGCAGCTGCTGGGCTATTTCGCCTGCCTGCGGACGGTCCCGGCGGTGAAGAAAGCGAAGGGCGGGTAAGCAGAAACGTTTGCCCTCTCCGTCTTCACCCTTCGGGTGAATCCACCTCTCCCAGAGGGAGAGGTTATGGGAAAAAGAAGCCGCCGCCCTTGACAAGGACGGCGGCGGAAGTTATACTGATAGCAGAGGAAGCTGGCTTTGCGGTCAGCCCCTAGGTTGTTTATTTACATAACGAAATAAACCGCTCGGGTGCAGCCGGGCGGTTTACTTTTTCCCGCACTGGATAACCAGGGCGACGATGCCGATGATGACCAGCGTATACTGAAACAAGTCCGCATAAGTAACCATCCCATCACCCCCTTTCCCAAGGAATGGGGGCAAAAAGTTCTCGCCCCCGTGAAAAGGGGCTAACCGCCATGGCCAGAATCTGATCTGCCATCGTATAACAGAAAAATCATACCACACAACGACAAAAGGTGCAAGGGTCTTACTTGACACCCGCTCCCGGTCATGTTAATATACTGGTATTGTACAATTTCATATCGTGTTGAACGGGAAGAGTACCATGCCAGAAACGGCCAGAGAGGGGCGGTCACCGACTGCAAGCTGCCCTACGCGGAGGAATGGGAAAGTGCGCCCGGGAGCGAGAGGGATGCAGATGCCCTCCGGTTTGGCACCGTTACAAGCCCTTTGAGTGATAAAAAAGAGTGGAACCGCGATATCCTGTCGCCTCTTGACCCAACTGTGGGGCAAGGGGTGTTTTTTTATCCCCCTGACCCGCAAAATATCATTCGTGAGAGGTATATCACTTTGTCTATCTTATCAGAAACCTTAGGGGCCTATCAGGCCCGTGACCCGGCGGCCCGGAGCAAGCTGGAGGTCTTCCTCCTCTACCCCGGCGTCCACGCCACCATCTATCACCGCATCGCCCACGGTCTTTGGACCCGCAACCTGCGCTTCTTCGCCCGTGCCGTCTCCCAGTGGAGCCGCTTCTGGACGGGAATTGAGATCCACCCCGGCGCCACCATCGGCCGCCGTCTGGTGATCGACCACGGCAGCGGCATCGTCATCGGCGAGACCGCCGAGATCGGCGACGACTGCCTCCTCTACCACGGCGTGACCCTGGGCGGCACCGGTAAGGACCAGGGCAAGCGTCACCCCACCCTGGGGAATAATGTTCTCGTGGGCAACGGCGCCCGTATCCTGGGCCCCTTCAAAGTGGGTGACAACGCCCGTATCGCCGCCGGTTCCGTGGTCCTCAGTGAGGTTCCCCCGGACAGCACCGCTGTTGGCGTTCCCGCCCAGATCGTCCGCGTCCACGGCCAGGAGGCCCACTACGCCGACAACGTGGACCAGATCAACGTGGAAAACCCCCTGCTGGAGAAGATGGCTGCCATGTCCTCCCGCCTGGAGTTCCTGGAAAAGCTCATCGACGAGCACTATTTGCGTGAAAACCCTCAGGACGACCACCGTGAGGCCGTCCGTGAAGCCAAACTTAAAGGAGAAAATACATTATGATGCAGCTGTATAATTCCGCCACCCGTAAAAAGGAAGAGTTCAAGACCCACACCCCCGGCCATGTTGAGATGTATACCTGCGGCCCCACCGTGTACCACTTCGCACACATCGGCAACCTGCGCTCCTACATCATGGAGGATGTGCTGGAAAAGACCCTGCGCTACACCGGCTATGACGTAAACCGCGTCATGAACATCACCGACGTGGGCCACCTGACCAGCGACGCCGACGAGGGCGAGGACAAGATGCTCAAGGGCGCCAAGCGTGAGAACAAGTCCGTCATGGACATCGCCAAGTTCTACACCGACGCCTTCTTCTCCGACTGCGAGAAGCTGAACATCAAGACCCCCGACGTGGTCCAGCCCGCCACCGGCCTGATCGACGACTTCATCCACATGGTGGAGGGCCTGATCGCCAAGGACTTCGCCTACTTTGCCGGCGGCAACGTCTACTTCGACACCTCCAAGCTGGACCGCTACTACGTCTTCAACGACCACAACGAGGAAGACCTGGCTGTGGGCGTCCGTGAGGGCGTGGAAGAGGACACCAACAAGCGCAACAAGAACGACTTCGTTCTGTGGTTCACCAAGTCCAAGTTCGAGGACCAGGCCCTGAAGTGGGACTCCCCCTGGGGCGTTGGCTACCCCGGCTGGCACATTGAGTGCTCCGGCATTTCTCTGAAGTACAACGGCGAGTACCTGGACCTCCACTGCGGCGGCATCGACAATGCCTTCCCCCACCACACCAACGAGATCGCCCAGACCGAGTCCTTCGTGGGCCACGAGTGGTGCAAGCAGTGGTTCCATGTCCACCACCTGAACACCACCGGCGGCAAGATGTCCAAGTCCAAGGGCGAGTTCCTCACCGTTTCCCTGCTGGAGGAGAAGGGCTATGATCCCCTGGTCTACCGTATGTTCTGCCTGCAGTCCCACTACCGCAAGGGCCTGGTCTTCTCCTGGGAGAACCTGGACAACGCCGTGGGCACCTTCAACAAGCTCATCGGCCGTATCGCCAACCTGAAGCCCGGCGACGACGTGGACCAGGCTGTCTTTGACGAGCTGAAGGCAAAGTTTGTGGCCGCTCTGGAGAACGACCTGAACACCGCCCAGGCCATGACCGCCGTCTACGACGTGCTGAAGGCCAAGACCACCGATGCCACCAAGCTGGCCGTCCTGGCTGACTATGACTACGTCCTGAGCCTGGACCTGCTGGCCAAGGCAGAGGCCAAGCGCCAGGAGAACGCCAAGGCAGCCGCTGCCAAGACCGGGGGCGGCTACACCATCGTGGGTGAGGGCGACCCCGCCATCGACGCACTGGTCATGCAGCGCTACGAGGCCAAGAAGGCAAAGAACTTTGCCGAGGCCGACCGCATCCGCGACGAGCTGAAGGCCCAGGGCATCGAGATCATCGACGTTGCCGGCGGCGCACAGTGGAAGAAGATCTGAGATTTATATTGAAATGGCAAAAGCCGCTGAGGAAATCCTCAGCGGCTTTTTTGTGTCGTAGGGGCGCATCACGATGCGCCCGAAACGTGGTTCTAGCCCTTTGGGCGGCGGGCGATTCGTGAATCGCCCCTACGAATATGGCAGCAGAGGGAACCGCCTCTTGTAGGGGCCGATGCCCACATCGGCCCGCTCTCCGAAGGGCTAGAACAACGCTTGTTCCTTTCCTCGCCCAAAGGGAGAGGAGCTCCAAGGAGCTGCGATTACGCAAATACAATGTCGGGATAGCTCAGTCCAGCCAGGATCATCAGCAGGGATGCTCCGGCCAAAATGAGCAGACCGGGGGAGTTCTCCTCGGATTTCATCAGGGCGGCAAAGCTGATGACCAGGGTAAAGGGCCATAGGAACCAGGTCCAGTAGTAGACCAGTCCCAGGATTTCCATCAAACCCAGCAGCATAGGCCCACCCCCTTACTTCAACTCCACGCCGTCCTCGAAGGCGTTGCCCACCTTCTCGGTGACCAGCAGGTAGTCGTGGTTCATGGGGTCGTAGGCGATGGGGCGGAGCTTGGCCATGTCCACGCTGCCGTCCTCCCGCAGGACGGACTCGTGGGCGCAGACGTTGACGATCTGGCCGATGAGCAGCTCGGACTCCTCATCATAGCTCACCATCCGGCACTCCAGGGCCACGGGGAGCTCTGCAAAGAGGGGAGCATCTACATGGGCGCTCTTCTCGGCGGTCCAGCCGGTCTTGGCAAACTTGTTGGGCTCGTCGTTGGCGGAGACGATGCCCACGTAGTCGGCGGGGACCACCTGATCGGCGGTGGCCAGGCTCACGGTGAAGTCCCGGCGGGCGAAGATGTTCTGGGTGGTCTTGTGGTCGGCCAGGAAGATGGCCACCCGGTCCATGTCGGCGATGGTGCCCCAGGCGGCGTTCATGGCGTTGGGGACGCCGTCCTCGTTGTAGGTGCCGATGATCAGGACGGGCATGGGGAACAGGTAGGGCTGAGGGCCGAAGTTTCTTCTCATGGTGCAGTCTCCTTTATGTTAGATTTGGTTGGTTTCGATGCGGTGTTTCAGGTCCAGGACCTTTTCCTGGATGGCCTCCATCACGTCCAGGAAGGTCTCGTCGGGGCATCCGGTGGGATCATCCAGGCCCCAGTCCTCCCGGTGGCGGCAGGGGAGATGGGGGCACTGAGCGTTGCAGCCCATGGTGACCACCACGTCCACGGGCGGGATGTCCGCCAGGAGCTTGGACCGCTGGGTGGCCTCCATGTCGATGCCGTGGCGGTCCTTCATGAGGCGGACGGCGTCCTGGTTGATCTGGGGCTTGGTCTCGGTGCCGGCGGAGTAGCTTTCAAAAACATCCCCTGCCAGGGCTTTGCCCAGGGCCTCGGCCATCTGGCTGCGGCAGGAGTTGTGGACGCAAACAAAGGCGACCTTGGGCTTGCTCACTGGCCGTCACCCCCAAAGAAGGGACACCGCGCCTTGATGCACTGGTTGTTCTGCTTCTGGTGGGTGCATTCCGGGGGGACCCGGTCCATCTGGATGCCCAGATGCTCTTCTGCGAAGTCGATGGCCGTTTGGATGGCCAGGTAGCCGTTGCGCTTGCAGCACCGGGGGCCGCCGATCTGGCCCAGGGTGCCCAGGGACTTGGCGGTCATTCGGTTGGACAGGCCCCAGGGTTCCCCGGCCAGGGGAGTGGAGCCGGTGAGGATGGACACGAACATCCCGGTGCTGACGCCGGCGCCGCAGGCACCCCAGAAGCCGCAGGCGCCCCCGGGGACCTGCCTGCCCCGGGCGTGCATCTCATTCAGGGTAGCGGGAAGGTCCAGGTCAGCCCCGGCGTTCTTGGCGGCGGTGAGGAGGGCGGCGCCAATCATGGTGTGGTGCTCCGGGCCGTGCATATGGCAGAAGGGGAGGTCCATCATCTTCTTGAGGATGGCGATGGGGTCCCGGGAGGTCTCCCGGAGGCAGAGGCCGAAGATGGTGTCCAGCCCCTGGGTGTGGCAGTCGGTGCAGACGTAGTGGCCCTTCACGCAGCGGGCCTTGCTGGGCTCGGTCTTGCCGCAGATGGCGCAGGTCATGGGCTCGTCCTGGGTGAGGTACTCCAGGGGGGCCTGACAGATGAGACATTCTTCCTTCATGGGGATTCCTCCTTGGGTTCTTTTGAGGATATTATAGCATTGTTTCGGGGAAAAAGAAACCGTCCGCAGAGGTGCGGACGGTACTTACAGATGGATGTAATACCCTTATCTTGATACTATACCAGCGACCCACACTTGCGTGCGAATTGCGAGGCCGGAAAGGAGTGATGACGATGGGAGAGTTTAACTGGCAATCCACACTTACGCGCGAATTGCGAGGCCACTATTGCAGACCTCCTTCATTTTTGGTAAAATCTGGCGATCCATACTTACGCACGAATTGCGAGGGCACTTCGCATCGCAACATTCGCATTGTTCGGTTGTGTGGAGACTCTGGTACTATGGTCCTTCTCCTCTTTGGTGGCTTTGGGGCCTGGCAAAGGGGCACTGGAACCAATTCCCGCGTCGTTTACTGTCAGCCCAATGGGAAAAACATCAGGCATTTTGGCAGCCGGGACATGCCCTGTCCCGTGGTTTTTGTTTGAGTTAGAGGTGCGAACCTGTGGGAAAACTCTGTCCGCTTGGGGTTCGCATCAGGCAATGCCGAAGCTGGACAGGTGGGGGCGGTCATCGGTTCGGAGCCGATGGACCTCCTGGTCGTGAAGGGTCTTGAAGGTGTTGTAGGTGGCCTCGCAGCGGCTCTGGTCGGGGTGCTTGAGGCTCTCGTGGGCGTTCATCAGGAGGAAGGCGGAATAGAGATCCCGCTGGAGGGTGTCGCCGTTGTCCAGGGTGTGGTTCCGCTGGCTCAGGCGTTTCTTGCGGTATTGCTGGCTCAGGTGGTCATACTGGCTGGCCTTAAAGGACCAGGTGTCCACCCGATAGGTGGGGGGCAGACCCAGGGCATCCAGTTTCCCGTCCAGGATGGTCAGGAACATGGCGGGGGCCTTATTGGCCAGAGATTTACCGAACCGCTTCTTCCGGTTGTACCGGCCCTGGGCGTTGACCGTGGTCTCCTTGGCCCGTTTCTGGAGTCCCTTGAAGTTCATCTGCTCCACATAGATCTCGCTGCCTAAGGAGAGGATGTGGTTGGCCAGGCAGGTGTGCTGGTGTTTTCGGATGTCGGCGTTCTTTCGTTGGAGTTCCCGAACCTGGCCCGCCAGGCGGTTATAGTGGTTGGAACGGTTCCAACGGAGCTTGACACCCCGGCAAATGGTGCCGTCCGGGTTGTAGTTGTCCGGGTTGGTGGCCCGTCGGCTGGCGTCCATCTTCCGCTGAAGGGTCAGGAGTTTCCGGTGGTTGTCGTTTACCCGGTCGGCCAGTTCCAGGAGGCGGACCTCCTGCTCCGAGGCGATGGCCAGGGACTGGGTGCCGATGTCCAGTCCCACCCGGCCGGGGGAGACGGGGCGGTCTTTCTGGACAGGACCGCCCACCAGGGTGAACTGGAGGTAATACTTGTACCGGGTCTTCATCCACTTGCGGACCACTCGGAAGTATTTGCACTCCTTTTCCAGCATGGCACGTTCATAGTCGGTGGAGGGGTGGGCAACCTTGAGGGACAGTTTGATGGCTTGCTTGCTTCGTCCACCGCTCCAGGTAAATACGCCATCCTGGTAGGCCATGGAGACACCGGCCTTCTGGTTGGCAACGCTGTCCAGGGTGCCGCGGCGTTTGAAGTGGACCTCCTGTCCGCTGCCGAACAGGTATTTCTCAAAGGAGCGCCAAACATTGGAGGCTGCCCTGTGGGCAATATGGGTGGCGATGTGCTCTGAGAAATGCTTCTGCATGGGAGTGATGGCATCTTTAAATGCAAACTCGGAGAATCCGGCTTCCCGCAGCATTTTCTGTCGCTGGCGGTACAGGGGCTTCCGCTTGTCTGCCGGAGTTTCTTCAATTTGCTTGATGAGGTCCCGGTAGGCCCGGGTGCGCTTCAGATTCTTCAGCTGACGGAGTTCGTAGGCAATGAGGGAGTTCTGCAGATGCTCCACGATGTTGAAGCGGGTCTCTAAAATGTGTTCCTGCCAGGGTTCGGTCAGCAGGGGCAGGGTCAGGACACAACGTCCGGTTTCCTGGGACATTTGCCTCCCTCCTTTCTGCTTGATGTCGCTATTATACCATGTCCCAGGACAAAAGGGAATGGGGGAGTTTTTTCGCCCAAACCCCTTGCAATACAGGGCTTTTCCCGCTATGATACCCATGAACAACATGAAAATGAGGGATCTATTATGATCAGAGCTGAAAACCTGTCCTTCGGTTTTACCGACAAGGACTTATACCATACCATTTCCTTCACCCTGGAGGCCGGCCGCCACTGCGCCCTCATCGGCAGCAACGGCACCGGCAAGACCACCCTGGCTGATCTCATCCGCCGCCCGGACAACTACCTCTTTGACGGCACCCTGGAGACCGAGGGGGTGGGCCGCATCGGTTTTGTGAGCCAGTTCGCCAGCCGGGAGAAGGACCAGGAGGTCACCGTCTTCCAGTACCTCAGCGGGGACTTCCTCCGGCTCCAGGAATCCATCGATGACGTCTGCGCCCGGATGGAGGAGACCGAGGATCTGGATGCCCTTCTGGAGGAGTACCAGACCCTCCTGGACGAGAGCGAGTCCATGGACGCCGACAACTACGAGACCAACATCCGCCGCCAGCTCCACCTGGCCGAGCTCACCGACAAGGCCGACCTGGAGCTGTCCAAGCTCTCCGGCGGTGAGTACAAGCTCATCCAGGTCATCCGCCAGATGCTCCTGCGGCCCGGTCTGCTGGTGATGGACGAGCCCGACGTCTTCCTGGACTTTGAGAACCTGAACGGCCTGCGGGACCTGGTGAACGCCTACGAGGGCACCCTGCTGGTCATCACCCACAGCCGCTACCTGCTGGCCCATTGCTTCGACAAGATCTGGCACCTGGAGAACGCCGACCTCCAGGAGTTCGACGGCAACTTCCGGGAGTACAACCTCTCCCTGCTGCAGAAGAAGATCGACCTCCAGGAGGCCGCCGCCAAGGACCTGGGGGAGATCCAGCGGGTCACCGAGCTGGTGGAACGCCTCCGGGACGAGGCCACCAAGATCGTAGACCCCCTGAAGGGCCGGACCCTGAAGGGCAAGGTCAGCTATCTGGAGCGGCTCCAGGCCCGGCAGATCAAGGCTCCCTTCGTGGAGATCCGCCAGCCCGAGATCACCCTGCCTGTGGTGGAGGCCAGCGAGGACGAGGAACCCAAGGTCCTGCTGGAGGTCTCCGACTACAGCCTGGCGTTCGATGAGAAACTGTTGGAAAACGTGAACTTCACCGTCAGCCAGCACCAGAAGGTGGCCATCGTGGGCCCCAACGGCACCGGCAAGACCACCCTTCTGCGCCAGCTGTGGCAGAACGAGAACCCCGCCATCCGGTTCCATCCCGAGGCAAAGGTGGGTTTCTTCTCCCAGCTTCAGGAGGAACGGCTCAACGAGAACAACTCCATCTATCAGGAGTTCTACGAGGCCGGGGTGGACACCCCCGCCCAGGTGGAGGCCCTCCTGGCCCGGTACTGCTTCGACCCCGACTCCCTGGGCAAGAAGATCGGCCAGCTCTCCGGCGGCGAAAAGAACCTGCTGCAGCTGGCTAAGCTGTCCATCAGTGATGCTGACCTCCTGCTGCTGGACGAGCCCTCCAGCCACCTGGACACCTACGCCCAGATGGCCCTGGAAGAGGCGGTGGCCAACTACCAGGGTGCTGTCCTCATGGTGTCCCACGACTTCTACAGCATCGTGAACTGCGCCGACGCCATCCTCTACGTGGACAACGGCACCATCCGTCCCATGAGCGGCCGTGCCTTCCGGAAGATGATCTACAAGCGGCACTTCAGCCGGGAGTACCTGGAGCTGGAGCTGAAAAAGTCCGAGATGGAGACCAAGGTGGCCCGCTGCCTGGAGGCCGGAGACTGGGAGACCGCCAAGGTCTTCTTCCAGGCCCTGGCCGACGTGGTGGAGCAGATGTAAGGGATGTACCGTTACTATATGTTCCACAAGCCCTTCGGCTGCGTCACCGCCCGGCGGGATGACCGTCACCCCACGGTGATGGACTGGTTCCGGGACATGGGGAACGAAAACCTCTCCCCGGTGGGGCGGCTGGACCGGGAGACCGAAGGGCTCCTCATCATCACCGACGACGGCAAGTGGAACCGGCAGATGACCCGGCCGGAATTCCACCAGGCCAAGACCTACGAGTTCGTGGTGATGGGGGACCTGACCCCGGAAAAAGTGGCCCGACTGGAGGCCGGGGTGATGCTCAACGGCGAGACCGAACCCACGGCTCCGGCGGTGATCGCCGTCACGGGCCGATCCACTCTGGCCGAGACCCTGCCCGCCCTCCACCCGGAGATCCAGGAAAAGACCCGACACAACCCCATGGACCGCCCGGTGACCTTCGGCACCATCACCATCACCGAGGGGCGGAACCGGCAGATCCGCCGGATGATGAAGGCGGTCCGCTGTCTGGTCCTCCGGCTCAAGCGGGTGTCCATGGGGGAGATCGTCCTGGATGACGCTCTGGCCCCGGGGGAGTGGAAGGAAATATCCGTGGAAAAACAAAAAAACACCCCATAGGGGTGTAACAGCCTCGCAGAGTTTCGTCGCTATGGCGACGAAATAAAGTTTGATCCGTTTTCCGGCGCGACATACGCGTGCCGGAAAACACTTCTCGCCCCTCCAGTGTGCTCGCAGGGCGCGCGCAGAGGGGCGCAATCTTTACACTTAAAAAGGCTTTGCCTTTTTAAGTGGTATAAAAAAGTAACCCGTGTTCGCTAACCACTCGAACACGGGTTACTGGTTCTTCTTATTATCTAACATCAATGGTTACCTCGCATTTCTACAGATTCAATGCTCGTTCTGCCGTCCAAATCTACTCTGCACACATATCAATCATACATTTCTCATAAGGGAGAACAACCTGGATGTGGAAAGATTTTTCGATGGAACCGAGTCATCGTAAGGAGCTCATTACGTCTACTCTGAGCTTTCAGGCCTTCACCTGACTTCCTTTTCTGGTTATATAATAGCACAGGATCCGGCCGCCTGCAAGCTGGGAAATTGTATAAAATAGCCTGTCCGGCCTTGGGCAACCGGGAGAAAACTGGAGGAATTCACGGGAAGGGGATTGACAAGACAGGGGGTTGTCTGGTATGCTGTATTTGTTCGGCGGTCATTTGACCGCCATTTTTCTTTCCCCATTTTTCTAGGGTGTGGAAAGAAAAACAGCGTGCCACCCAGGCGCGCATAAAAGAACCTCGTAGAGTTTTGTCGCCGTAGCGACAAAATAAATTGAAATTCGTTTTCTGGCGCGACATGTGCGTGCCAGAAAACACTTCTCGCCCTGTAAACGTGCGCCTTGGCACAAGGCGTGGGCTGCAGCAGGCCGCAAGCCTTTTTGCAAAAACAAAATACTTCGTGCGCATACAACCTGTGAAGCCAACGGGTGTACCGAGGCGCATGAAGTTTTTTTCGCATGTGGGCCGTCCCGGCCCACGCGTCAAATCAGCCTGCGCCGTCTTGGCGCAGGGTCACTTTATTTTTGTCCGCAGGACAAAAATAAAGTGACCCTTGACCGTTCTGCTGAAACGACCAAGGGTCACTGGTGATTCTTATTATCTAACATCAATGGTTACCTCTCTTTCTACAGGATAGATGTCAATTCGTTCAGGTCTGAATCTACTACGAAGCACTTATCAATTCAATCAATTCTCGTAAGGGAGAACACCTGGATGCTGGAAGATCTGCTTGAGCGAATGTTCATCGTTGTGCAACAGCTCTCACATTATTTTGAGAGGGGTGGTACTTAGTACATGGGACTCACCCTTTCCTTGTCTATAATATAGCACAGGAGGCGGGCGGTTTCAAGATGGGGTTTTGTATAAAATGAACGAAGGATTCTTGTGAAAAGGGGAGAATCTGTTTCGGTAAAGAGGTGAAGCGTTGACAAGACAGTTGGGGTGTGGTATCTTGTTTTCGTAGGCGGTCCTTGGGACCGCTTTTTCGTTTCCCAGAGCCTCGCAGAGTTTCGCCTCTGCAGAGGCGAAACGGTGTAACGCACAAAAATAAAGTAACCCTTGATCGCCGGAACGATCAAGGGTTACTGAGAATTCTTATTATCTAACATCATTGGTTACCTCTCTTTCTGCAGATTCATTAGAATTGACGAGTTCTTTTCATTTATATAAAAGATTCAGAAGAATCTGTATCTTTCAGGACTCACCTTT
>JAFVUT010000146.1 GCA_017502545.1 Ruminiclostridium sp. | reverse complement strand
GGCAGGCTGAACAGACCTTTCGGTTGCGTTCCGCCCTCTCAGTCACCTTCGGTGACAGCTCTCCCAGAGGGAGAGCTTATTGTTTTAATATCTCCGAATGAGTCCGACCACCTTGCCGATGATCTGGGCCTGGCGGCCGTCGATGGGCTGGTAGTCCGGGTTTTCCGGCAGGAGCCAGACCTCCCCGTTCTTTTTGGACAGGGTCTTCACCGTGGCCTCGTCCTCAAAGAGGGCCACCACGATCTCCCCGCTGTGGGCCTCGGGCTGGCGGCGGACCACCACCAGGTCGTCGGGGAGGATGCCCGCATAGAGCATGGACTCGCCCCGGACTTTTAAGGCAAAGAAATCCTCGGGGTGGGGACCGGTCTGGAAGGAGACATACTCCTCGATGCACTCCTGGGCCAGGATGGGGGAGCCGGCGGCCACGTTGCCCAGGACGGGGACCTGGTCCTCCTTGGGCAGGTCTTCCTTTTCCAGAAGGGTGATGGAGCGGGTCTTGCCCCCGTCCCACTGGATGAGCCCAGCCGCCCGGAGGTTATCCAGGTGGAACTTCACCGTGGAGGGAGACTTCAGGCCCAGATGCTCGCCGATCTCACGGACGGTGGGGGGGTAGCCGTAATCCCGGGAGAAATCCCGGATGAAGTCATAGATCTTCTGTTGTTTGGGGGTGAGGTTTGCCATACTGTCGCCCTCCCATATCTTGTGGTTGGCTGTATTTTACCACACAAATGTGTATAAGTCAAACGTATGTTCGAAAAAAGTACCTTCCCGAGGACTCAGGAAGGTACTTTGGAGATGGTATTTTGTTAATACCGGGCGGTCCACAGGGAGATGAGCAGGACGGGGACCAGCCACAGGATCAGGAAGAGGGACAGGTTCCAGGCGCACATGGAGCTCAGGGCGCCGGCGCTGGAGAGGGTGGCCGTCAGGAAGACACCCACCACGGCGCTCACATTCACCATCCAGGCGGCCAGACGATGGGCCCGGCGGATGCGCTTGGCACCGGCCACAGCCTGGGCGAAGGGGGCCAGACCCTCCTTGCAGAGGATGGCCACGGGAGCAGCACTGTGGACCTGGTTGGGTCCGGTGAGGGTCACCCGGCGCTGAAGGTCGGGGATGGAGAGCTGGTCCACCGGCAGACGGCCCCGCAGACGGAGCTTCTGGGGACTGAGGTTAAAGTCACGGACGGCCAGGATGGGGTTGAACCGGTGGGCGAAGAGGGTCCGCAGAGCAGGCTCCACCGAGGGGTGGATGTTGTAACTCAGGACGAACATACCGGCCACTTCCCGGTTCACCACGCAGAAGACCGCGTCCTTGGCCCGGACACCCTCGGGGAGGGTGATGCCCTGGCGGGTCATGAAGTCGCCGTTGCCCACCAGGACTTGCTGGCCCTGGACCACGCCCACAATGCCGTTTTCCTGCATGATGAGCTTTTCCACCTGGAGGTAGGTCCCCCGCTCGCCCCGCATGGTCTTGTCAAAGACATAGGCCAGACCGGAGCCGGAGGCCCGGACCACCGAGGCGGCATAGGAGGTCATCCGCTCCATGTTCCAGGTGCCGAAGGGTCGGGCGGTCATGAGGGTGACGGTGCCGGGGGGATAGATGTCATAGTCCTGGAGGACAGCACCCTTGGAGCCCTTGGCTGCCACAGCACCGGGCCAGCCGGCCAGGGTGACCCCCGCCTTGTTCAGCTTCCGGCCCAGCACACGCATGGGCAGACTGAAGGACAGGGACACGCCCAGGGTGGAGGCGGCGCAGAAGAGGGCGGAGAGGGACCAGAACACCAGCTCCGGCTGGTGGTGGGCCACGGTGGTGATGAGGGACAGGACGACACAGGCCACCATCAGCACGGGGGTGAGCCGCTGGAAGCGGAACTCCCCGTCAGACATGGTGCGGATCTGACTGCCGAAGCCCCGGGGGATGCCGATCCACTTCCGGAAGGCGGGCTGATTGTTGAGGATGTTGGGGTCCTGGGTGACCACATAGGGCTGGGCCACGGAGCTGGCCACCCGGCAGGCCCGATACCGGGCGGACTGGGTGCAGTAGTGGCCGGTGAGATGGAAGGTCAGCACCAGGGCACAGGGGGCAAAGAAGGGAAGGGTGTTCTCCCGCAGGTCAAAGGCCAGCAGGGAGATGCCGTCGGCCAGAGCAAACAGGCAGGCAAAGAGGGCCAGGGTATCTCCGTTGGGCTTTTGGTTGGTAAGCTGGACCAGGCCCTCCTTCAGCACGTCCCCGCAGAGGATGGCGGCCACCACGAAAGCGGCCATGCCCAGGGGCAGGAAGAGCTCTTCGGGGAAGACCCCATCCAAGAAGAGGAGCAGGCCGCTCTCCACCAGAGCCAGCACCAGCAGGAAGCCGGTGACGAAGGCAGAACCAATGGCCTTGCCCTTGATGGCGGAGAGCCCCTGGTGGAGCTCGGAGGCCAGCTGGGCAGGGGGAACGTCGGGGGGCGTCTCCGGCTGGGGCCGGGGCTTGCGCTCCCGCTTGAGCTTGAACTTGTCTTTGGATGCCGCCTTGGCGGCAGCAGCCGCAGCGGCGGCCTGTCGGGCCTTCTGCTGCTGGGTGGGTCCGGTCTGGGGAGGGGTCTGGGGCTCCTCAGGCTGAGGGGCTTCCTCCTGGGAGGATGCCTCCCCCTCCTGGGGCTGGGCCTCTTCGGATGCAGGGGCTTCCCCTTCCGAGGTCTCTCCCTCGGCGGGGGCTTCGGTCCCTTCTTCGGCAGGCCGGTCAGCCGGAGTCCCTTCCTCCCCAGAGGCAGGTTCCTCCGGGGTGGGATCGGGGGTAAAGGCTATGACCTCCGGCCCTTCGCTCTCGGGCAGACCGGTCTGGACCGGTTCCTCCGGGGTCTCTGCCGGAGCAGAGGGAGCGGGGTCCGGCGTGGGTGCTTGGGGTTGGGGGGCAGGCTGAGGGGCAGGGGCCGCAGGTTTGGGCTCCTCCTTGGGGGCCGCCTTCACCGGGACCTGGTTGGCCGGGAGGGGCTGATCCCCCTGGGTCTGGGGTGCCAGCCGCTTTCCCCCTTCCGGGGCGGCAGAGGGCGGAGAGACCGGCTGGGGAGAGGGCATCCCCGGCTGGACGGCCGGGGCAGGGGGTGCCTCCGGGGTATCCGGGGGCAGGGGGACCCAGGCGGTGGTCTCCAGCTCCGGCGGCGTGTAGTCAGCATATTCCCACAGGATATCCCCTAAGCTGAACTTGTCATCTGACATAGAATATCCTCTTTTCGGTCAGGGGTTACAGGCGCTGACGCACGGCCTCGTACAGGAGGATGGCGGCGGCGGCGCTGGCGTTCAGGGAGTTGAGCTTGCCCTTCATGGGGATGCTCACCAGGAAGTCGCAGTTCTCGGTGACCAGACGGCCCATGCCGTCGCCCTCGGAACCGATGACAATGACGGCGGGACCCTTCAGGTCGGCATCATACAGGGTGGTGTTGCCGTCGGCGGCGGTGCCGAAGATCCACATCCCCTGCTTCTTCAGGTCCTTGAGCAGGGAGGGCAGGTTGGCCACCCGGGCCACGGCCATGTGGGAGACAGCACCGGCAG
>JAFVUT010000145.1 GCA_017502545.1 Ruminiclostridium sp. | reverse complement strand
GCTCATCGGTCAGGCGGCCCAGACGGCGGGCCATGTAGACGGCCAGCATATGCATGACAGAGACCTGGGTGGTGTAGCCCTTGGTGGTGGCCACGGCGATCTCGGGACCGGCCCAGGTGTAGATGACGTCATCGGCCAGCTTGGCGATGGTGGAGCCCACCACGTTGACGATGGCCAGGACACGGGCACCTCTTGCCTTGCACTCCTTCATGGCGGCGATGGTGTCGGCGGTCTCGCCGGACTGGGAGACCACCACCAGCAGGGTGTGCTCATCCACCAGGGGGTTGCGGTAGCGCAGCTCGGAGGCCAGGTCGGTCTCCACAGGGATGCGGCAGAGCTCCTCGATGACGTACTTGCCCACGCTGCCGGCATAGAAGGCGGAGCCGCAGGCGGTGATCATGACCTTGTTGATCTTCTTCAGGTCCTCATCGGACAGGGTGAAGTCGTCCAGGACGATCTCCCCCTCGTGGATGCGGGACTCGATGGTGGACTTCAGGGCGTTGGGCTGCTCCATGATCTCCTTGAGCATGAAGTGGTCATAGCCGCCCTTCTCTGCGGCGGCAATGTCCCAGGCGATGCGGGTGACCTTCACCTCGATCTCCTTGCCGATGGCATCGTACATGGTGATGCTGTCGGGGGTGATGTCTGCGATCTCCCCGTCCTCCAAGTAGACCACGTTCTTGGTGTGGGCCACCAGGGCGGTGACGTCGGACGCGAAGTAGTTCTCCCCCACGCCCACGCCCAGGATCAGAGGGGCGGCATGGCGGGTGGCGATCAGGCGGCCCTTTTCATCCTCGCAGAGGATGCCCAGGGCGTAGGCGCCCTCCAGACGGGCCACGGTCTTTTTGACAGCCTTCATCAGGTCGCCCTCGTAGTACAGATCCAGCAGGTGGACGATGACCTCGGTGTCGGTCTCGCTCTGGAACCGGAAGCCCTTGGCCTTCAGCTCCTCCCGCAGGGCGGCATAGTTCTCGATGATGCCGTTGTGGACGATGGCGAACTTGTTGTTGTTGCTCATATGGGGGTGTGCGTTTGCATCGGTGGGTTCCCCGTGGGTGGCCCAGCGGGTGTGACCGATGCCGGATGCACCGGGCATGGTGTCACCACCCTGGATCTTTGCGTCCAGGTTCTTGATCATGCCGATGGCTTTTTCCATATGGATGCCGTTCTCTCCCAGAACAGCGATGCCGGCAGAGTCATAGCCTCTGTACTCCAGCTTCTTCAGGCCATCCAACAGGATGGGTGCTGCATTCTGGGTGCCGGTAAAGCCGACGATACCACACATCAGCGTTTCCTCCTTTTTCTGTGCGCTCTCTTTGCACGTTCATAAAGTATTTCTACCAGGTCCAGGCCCAAGCCTCCCCTGTGCAAGGGGAGGTGCCGAGCGAATGCGAGGCGGAGGGGTTGTCAACGCAAGCGCTGCGAATCCGCATCAACTTACAGCAGAAATCGAACGCTTTTTTGCACAATCCCTCAGTCACGGCTTCGCCGTGCCAGCTCCCTTTACACAAGGGAGCCTTGCCTGCGACCCAGAGTCTCGATCGCATTTGGTCATAGGCTTTTATATTATCCCACAAAACCAAGAATCTTTCAATGGGTAATCCGGGATTATTCCTTATTATTTTAGAAAAGATTTTCCCTTTTCCTGTCAGCCAGACCCTTGACACGATTCCCCTTCCACACTATAATTTAATGGAGCGGACAGGTGCTTCGGGATTGGAAGCTTACTTGTCCCTTTTTTGCGTGAAAGGAGTGTAACCTTATGAGCAAATATACCAAAGAAGACATCATCCGCATGGTGAAGGAAGACGGCGTCGACTTCATCCGTATGCAGTTTACCGATATGTTCGGCACCTCCAAGAACGTGGCCATC
>JAFVUT010000144.1 GCA_017502545.1 Ruminiclostridium sp. | reverse complement strand
CTCCTGCTTGTTGCCTAAGATATCCGCCAGGACGGGCTTGCCGTTGAGGGTGGCCTTGACATTGAGGGCACCGCCTGCGGTGGCGGAGAATTCATAGCCATCTTCTGCCACAAGGTACATCATGATCTGATACTGTTTGCCGCCCTCAAACTTGCCGCTGCTGACGGGCAGATCACTGCCCTCCATGACGGACCAGCAGATGCCGTTCTTGCAGTAGGCGTCATTGCGGGCCTTCAGCTGATAGCCTTCGCCCTTGAGGATGGCCACATAGCTGGGGGCGGCGCCTGCGGCGGGGGCGGTGACGCCCTCGATGGCCACGGAGGTGATCTGCTTGGTGGCAAGGGCGGAGAAGGTGTATTTCACCTGGATCTCGGAGCTGTTTCCGGTAACCGCAGCGGGATAGCCGTTGACGGTGCCGCTGACGGAACCGGCGAACTTAGACCCGGAGGCCGGCACCAGATAGACGGTGGCGGAGTAGGTGTGACCGGCGGTGAACTTGGCTGTGGCGGTCAGGGTATTGCCGGCAGTTTCATCATACCAGCTCACACCGTTGACCACGAAGGGATTGCTGGCGGAGGATGCTTTGAGGGCGTAGTCCTTCCCGGACAGCGTTGCACTGTAGTCGGGGGCTTTGCCGTCCTTGGGGGCATCCAGACCGGTGATGGCGACGCTGGAGACCTTCTGATAGTCGCAGACGCCGAAGTCGCAGATCACATCGATCTCATCGAAGGGATCACGCTCATAGGCCTTGGCGGTCCTTGCGGTGTAAGTGCCGTTGTCGGTAACGACCTTTGCGGTCACGGGAAGCGTCGAGCCATAGTCGTAGTGGAACTCGTAATTGCTGCGAGTCTTAAGGTGGATGAATGCCTGATAGGTGTGGCCGGCGACAAAGGTGTCATCGGCATCCATGACCTTTTTGGTGGTGGCATCGATCCACTGGATGCCGTTGCTGGTGTAGTTGTCGGAATCGTCGTCGTCAAAGTAATCGCTCAGTACGTAAGACGAATTGCCGCAGACCGGGCTGAAATCCGCCTTTGCGCCGGGAACGGGGGCATCCAGTTCTACTTCTACCGATGTGATCTGCTTGGGGGGCTCAGACACATAGAACGTCGTGAGCAGATAGGAGGTGTCGATTACGGACTGGAGGCCGTTGATCAGACCCACGGTATTGCCGCTAATGGAATAACCGCTTTTGGAACTGACCTGGATCCTGACTTCATACGTCTGACCGGCCTCTGCCACCGAAGTGGTGCTCATTTTTTTGCCAGTGCTCAGATGATACCAGGAGACATTGCCGACGGTATATTCCTCGCAACTGCCTTCCGCCGTAAAGTCAAACTTCTCACCGGCCGTTGGCGCATCGATCCCGACACGGATCTCCTCGATCTGGGTGGCCGCCTGCGTTGCCATGGGCAGAAGCCCCAGGAGCATGACGCAGCTGAGCAGAAGGCTCAGGAATTTTGCTCGTTTGGAACGTTTCATAGGATGGATCTCCTCTCTATTGCTAAGGGGTTAAAACCCGCTGAGGCGGTAGACCAGGACCTCCATGGCGGATCGGTCGGCCCGCTCCTCGGTCATGAGGACCAGGATGCTGCCGTCGGGCAGCTGGGTGCCGTGGCTGATCCAGGGGTAGTAGGTGCCAAAAAGTTCCCCGTCGTCTGCGGTGCCGATGTAGGTGCCGTCGGTGCTCCACAGCAGGATCTCCCGCATGTTGGCGTCCACAGCCAGGAAGCCGTTGGGGGTCTCGGCCACATAGGTGACGCTGCCCAGGTCCTCGGGGCCGGTCAGGGTCATCACCGGGGCGCCGCTGGGGTCGTAGAGGAAGACCTTGTGGCAGTCATCCTCTTCGGCAATGCCGGCGGCCATGATGTAGTTCTGGCCCACAGACAGGGAGGAGACCGAGCTCATGCCCTGGAAGGTCAGGGGCGTGGTGGTCATGGAGTCGCCGGAGAAGGTCACCTTCTGGCATTCGGGGTTGGAGAACCAGCTGACACCCCACTGGCCAGAGGGGTGCATGACCACGTTGTCGGTGCCCTCGTAGGAAGCGGTCTGGGCTCCGTCCTTCCATACGGTCAGGGGCTCGGTGAAGTCGGACAGCCAGAGGCTGCCGTCAGCCGTGGTGCTGAGGAAGGAGACGTCCAGGCCGGTTTCCAGGTCTCCCAGGAAGGCCAGGTTCTCGCCGGTCAGCTCATATTCCTGCAGGATGCTCTCGGAGAGGATATAGGCCCGGTCGCCGGTGGCAGCGATCTGGTGGTCGAAGGTCTCATAGGTCATGACGGGATTGAGGAAGGGGACCCAGGTGCTCTCCAGGGTGAAGCTCCCCAGCTGGACGCTGCTGTTCCGGCCCTGGAAGGGCTCGCCCTCCCAGTACCAGGGGCCGTCCTCGTTGCCGATGTCGGGAAGATCAAAGGACAGACCTCCCAGCAGAGCGGTCACCCGCTCGTCGGTATAGTCGCCGCAGATCTCCAGGTAGACCGAGGCATTGGCTGCCTCCACCCGGCCGAAGTAGTGCTGGCAGGGATCGCCCCAGGAGGTGCCCTCCTCCATCAGGCAGTCCACCCCGCCCACATCGTGCAGGTCGTAGGCGTTTTCCATGGCGTAGTCGTACTCGTCAAACCCGTAGTAGATGAGGTTGCTGCGGAAGCCGTAGGGCTCCGTGATATCGGCACGGATCTCCACGGAGATGAGGTCGGTGTCATCCTCGCCGGGGATGGTGAGGATGGCCTGGGAGGTGGTCTCGTCCTCGTAGAGGTACTCCTCGTCCAGGACCCACTGGCTGTCGTCATAGGCCAGGGTCCAGAGGGTGGTTTCCAGGGTGGTCAGCTCTCCTGCTTCTGCAGGTTCCGAGCTGCCGCCCCCGCAGGAGGCCAGGAGCAGCAGGGACAGGACGATGGCAATGAGGGGGGATGATCGTTTCATGGCAGGCTCCTTTCTGCGGGATGGTTGTGTGTGTTCCGTTGGTGTGGCTGGTTACTTCAGGGAGCCGCCGCAGTACTGGCAGCAGCCGTTGGCATCGGGGACGGAAGTGCCGCCGCACCAGGGGCAGGTGACCGCAGCCTTGGGGGCAGCTGCCTCTGCGGCAGCGGTCCGGGCATCCTGGCGAGCCTGGGTGAGGATCTCCTTGATCTCCTGGCCCATGTTCCAGTATTCCTGGTAGTCAGGGTCCCGGGTGGGGTCGGTGTTGCCGTAGCCGCTGGTCTGGGCGCCCTCCACGGTGCTCTTGTTCAGGCGGAAGCGCATGGTGTCGAAGTAGGGGTGGTCCACCCGGATGACCATGTAGAAGTCATAGGTGTGCCGGTAGCGGGGGGGACGATAGCTCTCTTCTTCGCCTTCGCTGTTGGTGTAGGTGATCTCGTACTGGTCCTCGTCCACGTCCAGGTCGCAGCCGGTGACCTGGGTGAAGGACAGGACATCGGGGTTATCCTCCCGGAAGTTCTTGTCCTCGGCCACCAGGAACTTCCCGGCATCCTCATCCAGGCAGACCATGTGGTCCCGGCCCAGGACACGGGTCACGTGGAAGTTCTCCACTTCCTTCTTGTTCTCCTCCCGGTAGGCCAGCTGGGCCCGGATCTCCTCTACGGTGCTCTCCTTGCGGTCAGAGAACCAGGGAGAGAGTTTTTTGGCGCAGGTCTTGCACATGTTGCCGTCCTCCAGCTTGCGGTTGCCCAGCAGGCCGATCTCACCGCCGCAGAGGTCACATTCCTTCTTGTCAAACAGTTTTCCGAAAAATCCCATGGTACTACCTCCTTGTGTTACTTCAGGTCGCTTTCGTCAAAGGGGTCCCCGCATTCCGGGCAGAACTTGGGGGGCTTAGTGGGGTCCTCAGGCTCCCAGCCGCATTTGTCGCACTGGTACTTGGGGGCACCCTCGGGCTTCTTGGTGCCGCACTCGGCACAGAACTTGCCCTTGTTCAGGATGCCGCAGGACGGGCAGGTCCAGCCGGCAGGGTTCACGGCTTCCGGCTTCTTAGTGCCGCATTCCGGGCAGAACTTGCCGGTGATGCCGGCGGTGCCGCAGCCGGGGCAGGTCCATGCATCCCCGGCGGGCTTGGGTTCGGGCTTCTTTCCGCCGCACTCCGGGCAGAACTTGCCGGTGATGCCGGCGGTGCCGCAGGCGGGACAGGTCCAGCCCTCCGGAGCGGGAGGCGCAGGCTGGGGCTGGGCAGCGGCCTGCTGCTGGGCCATCTGGAAGAGGTTCTGGGCGTTGGCCCCGGCCCCTCCGGCCATGTTCATGCCCATGAAGGCCATGGCGGCGCCGGCCCCCTCGTTGGCAGCGGCGGCCTGCATGGCGGCGGCCTGTGCCCCGATGAGGTGGGCACCGGCCCGGGTGGGGTCCATGAAGGCGGCGTTCCGCTGCATCTCCTTGATCATCTTCTCGTCTTCCTCGGAGGCGGACACGTTGGACACGCCGAAGGAGACGATCTCCAGACCGCGGCCCTTCCGCCACTTCTCGCTGAGGACCTCGTTGAGGGCCTGGGCGATGTCCTCGGTGTGCATGGGCAGGGCGGAGTACCGGATGCCCTTCTGGGAGATCCGGCCAAAGGCGGGCTGAAGGGCGGTGAGGAGCTCGGTCTTCAGCTGACCGTCGATGGCCTCCCGGGTGAAGGCCTCGGCCACGCTGCTGCTGACGTTCTTGTAGAACAGGATGGGGTCACAGATCCGGTAGGAGTACTCACCGAAGCAGCGGATGCTGATGTCGATGTCGATGCCCGCCCGCTGGTCCACCACCCGGAAGGGGATGGGGCCGGGGGTGCCGTACTTGTTGCCGGTGAGTTCCCGGGTGTTGAAGTAGTAGACCCGCTGGTCCTTGGGGGGCTCTCCGCCGAAGGTGAATCGCTTGGCGGCTGCGGCGAAAGACTGTTTGATGCCCTCCCCCAGGTTCCCGCAGAAGACGGTGGGCTCGGTGGAGGCGTCGTAGATGTACTCGCCGGGCTCGGAGCAGAATTCCACCATCTGCCCCTGGTCCACGATCATCATGCACTGACCGTCGGCCACCACGATGACCGAGCCGTTGGTGATGATGTTGTCGGTGCCCTTGGTGTTGGAGGATCGGCCTCCGGTGGCCTTGCGGCCCTTCATCATAAGGACGTTGGCGGGGATCTCCTCGCACATGAAAAATTCCTTCCACTGGTCGGCCAGCACACCGCCGGCAGCGCCCAATGCAGCCTGTATCAGTCCCATAGATAATCTCCCTTCCTTTTCCGGGCGGCGGACGGCCGCCCTTTTTCTTTGATTATCCCACATTGCCCCGGAAAACACAGTAGCCCTGCCGGAGAAGGCAGGGCTACCTTTGGGGTAATTTCCAATAAAAAGGGGAGCCGACCATCGGTCAGCTCCCCAAAGGGTCATTCGTGGGTATCCTCCTGGACTCTGGCGTACAGCTCGGCCCGGCTGGAGACCTCCAGCTTGGAGAAGATGTTGGCGGTGTGCTTTTTCACCGTGTGCTCGGTGACGTAGAGCTCGGCGGCGATCTCCTTACGTTTCTTGTCCGCCAGGATGGCCCGCAGGACGTCCTGCTCCCGGGCGGTGAGCTCGGCAACGGGGGCCCATCCCGTCAGGATGGCCTCGATCTGCTGGGGGGAGAAGCCCCGGGCGGGGAAGTTGTCCATGGCCTCCTCCGGGGGAAGGTCCTCGTGTTTGGTGGCCATCAGGGTCTCATAGTCCTGCATCATGCTGTACAGGACCAGCAGGAGGAGCTCGCTCACCAGATAGGACACGGCCAGCAGCTCAAACTCCCAGTAGATCAGCTGCTCCACCGCCCAGATGGCCATGTTCAGACAGACCACCATCAGCAGCAGGACGGCATGCTTGCAACTCACGGCCTTTTTCCGTCTGTAGGCGGTCAGAATGGCCCCGATCATCAGCCCCAGGTAGCCCAATAGGTAGACCAGGTAGAGGGGGTGCAGGGGACCATATACTTTTTCCAGCATGGCCATGCCGTTGACATAGACCAGGGTGACCTCCCGGTAGTAGCAGGTGAGGAAACCCGGGCTGGCGGCCACCAGGAACATGGCGATGCTGATGGACAGCAGCAGGGGGAGCAGCCATTTGTGCCGCCGGAGACGGCAGGCCTCCAGGATGACCATAAACATGCACAGGGGGAGAAAGACCGAGCCCAGATAGGACAGGCGGTTGGCCAGCAGGGCCTCGCTGAGGGTCTGGGAGACCGCCAGGGAGAAGTAGCCCAGGTTTACCAGGAAGACCGACAGGAAGACCAGAAGCATCCACAGGTTTTTCTGGCGGATGAGGGCGCAGTAGCCGATGAACAGCACCAGGGATAGGGCGGCCACGATGCCGTAGACGACGGACATATTGGGGGTGGCAGCCGTCCCTGCCCGGGCAGCCCCGGCGGGAAGGGTCAGGAAGGGCAGCAGAAAAAAGCCCAGCAGCGAGGGCAGTCTGGTGGTGTGCAGTTGTCTCATGGGGCGGCTCCCCTCCTTTCCCGATAATTCCATATAGTATACCATAGTTTTTTGGGGGATGCCAGTGGGAGTTTTTCTTAATAAAGATTTAAGAAAAACCAAATCCCCCCTTCATTTTTCTCTGCTACAATGAAACCATCACGGGAACAACGCCTCTTGGGGGCATTACATAACCTGAATTTGGAGGGATGTACATGAGAACAAAGAAGCGGACGGCGGTCTGCCTCATTGCAGGGGTGGCTCTGCTGGCGGTCTCCGCCACGGCTGCCTTCGGCAGTATCACCGGCTACAGTCAGTATAAAGAATCCGTCATCACCCTGGCCCTGGAGGAGGAGAATTTCTCCGGCCTGGGCCACTTCTCCCTGACCCTGGACGACCAGCCCCAGATGGATGTGGCCTTTACCTATCACCAGGACGGTCCCGACCGGTCCAGCCACTTCACGGGCACCGAGTTCGGCCGCCCGGTGGACACCTGGGATGTGATGATCGACGGGGTGAGCACCTGGTTCAGTCTGGACAGCGACTACTACTACCACCAGGGGGAAACCGAAGATCCTCCCAACACCTTCCTGACCATCGACACCGACGACGAGTACGAGGCCCGGATCCTGAACTTCATGAACGTGGCCGCCGACACGGTGGTGGGGGATCTGAAGAACAATTTTGTCCAGCTGGGCACCCGGGACGGCCTGACCTACTACCAGGTGGACATCAGCCAGGAGCAGATCCCCACCCTGGTGACGGCCGGTCTCTCCCTGCTGGCGGTGAGCCAGGGGATCAATGAGGAGTTTGCCGGGGCCTTCACCCAGGACCTGGCCCTGGAGAACATCCACTGCATCTTCTCCATCGACCGTGAGGGCCGCCTGGCCGACACCCAGGTGGAGGTCTCCTTCCTGGGCACCGACGACCAGGGCGTGGTCCACCCCATGGTCATCGCCGGGGACCTGACCGTGTCCGACTACGGCACGGCAGTGGTCCGGCCCGCGGATGTGGGGGACCGGGTGCTGTATCAGTAAAGTTCTCAAGGCTCCCTCGTCAGAGGGAGCCTTTTTTGTTTCTGTCGCAACGAAACATCTTTTTCCATAGATTCTTAATGAAAATTTAATAGATTCCCTATCCTTTTTTTATGGTTTTCAGGTATAATAGGATCAACAAGAGGTATTTGTTCCCAATGACCATTTCAAATAAAGGAGGTATCTCCCATGAAGAAACGAAAAGTGATGACCTGCCTCGTTGCAGGTGTGCTGGTCCTGGCGGTTTCCGCCACCGCCGCCTTCGGCAGTGTCAACGGGTATTCCCGCTATAAGGAGGCCGTGAAGGCCCTGGCCCTGGAAAACGACAACTTCTCTGCCGTTGGCACCATGGAGATGACCATGGACGGGGAAACCGTCTGGACCATGGGGGCCGAGATCGCCCTGGACCAGGCAGAAAGCAGCACCATCCTGACCATGCAGCAGGGTGACTATGAGGAGCTGGAGGTCAGTGCCAACGTGGACGGCCAGCACATCTGGTACACCGACGATGACGGCAACACCTATCACTCCATGCCCTCCGACCGTGACGAGGGCCCCTACAACCTGCTGGGCTTTGAGGCGGACGACGAGTACGAAAACCGCCTGATCACCTTCTTCGAGGTGGCCTGCGACACCGTGGTGGGCGAGCTGAAGAACAACTTCGTCCAGGTGGGCACCCAGGACGGGGTGGACCTCTACCAGGTGGACATCGCCCAGGCCCAGGTCCCCTCTCTGGTGAACGCCGGCCTGTCCCTCTTCGCCTACGCCATGACCGAGGAAAACAGCAATGCCTGGCAGACTGCCTATGAGGACTTTGATGCCACCCGTTTCCACTACTACGAGACCCAGACCGGCAAGACCTTGCCCCAGGAATTCAAGGATGCCTACACCGGCGGCTGGTCCGACGAGTGGTATCAGGCCAACCAGGCCCTGGTGGATGAGTTCGATGCCGTCTGCTACGGCGATGGCACCTACTGGTGCGAGGCCTATGACCGGGTCCTGGAAGATAACAACGGCGGTGTGGTCTACGTCTATGCCGACGGCTCCTATGACTACTACCCCGACCAGTGGTCCTTCATCGAGGCCCATCCCGAGGAGTCTGCCAACAACATGGAGGCCTACATCGGGGAGGACCTGGCCCTGGAGAATATCCACTGCACCTTCGGGGTGGACAATGACGGCAACCTGACCCAGAACTACATTGCGGTCACCTTCGTCACCACCGGCCGGGACGGCAACCTCCACGAGGTGGTCATTGCCGGCGAAGTGGAACTCTTCGACTTCGGCACCACCACCGTCACCCTGCCCGATCTGGGCGACCGGACGGAACTGGCCATGGGCAAGCCCACTGCCGAGTCTGTGGAAGTGGAAGAGTGGTAAGCTGATAAGGCTCCCTCTGACGAGGGAGCTGTCGCGAAGCGACTGAGGGAGAGATAACGATACCCAAAGGGGTTTGCTGCCCCTACACGTTGCGGTATCTCTCCCTCCGTCACGGCTGCGCCGTGCCACCTCCCTCCTCAGAGGGAGGCTTACCGAATATCCTCCGGAAAGGAGTTATTTCTATGGAACCTGTTCTGCACCTGGACTATGTGTCCAAGGTTTATTCCAACGGCCGGGGGGCCAAGAACATCACCTTCACCGTGAACCGGGGCGAGGTGGTGGGCCTTCTGGGCCCCAACGGCTCGGGCAAGACCACCATCATGAAGGCGGTCACCGGCCTCTGCCAGCCCACCTCCGGCAAGATCACCGTCTTCGGCGCCGACGCCGTGGACCGGCGGGAGGAGGCCCTGGCCAAGGTGGGGGCCCTCATCGAACAGCCCGCCCTCTATGAAAACCTCACCGCCTGGGACCATCTGGTGATGGCCGGGCGGTACTACCCCAACGTGGACACGGCCCGGATGGAAAAGGTCCTGGAGATCGTGGGCCTCTCTCCTTATAAAAAGGAGCGCTGCGGCAAGTTCTCCCTGGGCATGAAGCAGCGGATGGGTCTGGCCCTGGCCCTTCTCTCCGAGCCGGAGCTGATGATCCTGGACGAGCCCACCAACGGTCTGGACATCGAGGCCACCGTGGAGATCCGGGAGATCATCATCCGTCTGGCCAAAGAGAAGGGGGTCACCTTCCTGGTGGCCAGCCACCTGGCCAGCGAGATCGAGAAGATGTGCAGCAAGGTCATGGTCCTCTACGAAGGGGAGATGCTCTCCTGCGACAGCAAAGAGGAGGCCCTGCGCCTGAACCCCTCCATGGAGGACTACTTCCTGGCCAAGGTTCGGGACAAGAAGGGCTCCGTGGTCCTGTGAGGTGAATGCCATGGATAAATTTGTTGCCAATCTGAACAATGAGCTGTTTAAGCTCCGGAAGCGGAAGAAATACCTGGTCTTTCTCATCCTGGGCACTTTGGTCTGTGTGGGCGGCGCCTTCCGGGTGCTGCTGGCCAACTTCATCACCGGCCAGCTGGGGACCGAGGCGGTCTCCCGGGCGGCCCTGATGGGGAACCTGATGAATGCCAACCTGACCTTCATCCTGCTGG
>JAFVUT010000143.1 GCA_017502545.1 Ruminiclostridium sp. | reverse complement strand
GAGCCGGTGCTGGACAGTGAAATCAGGAAGGCCCTGGCGGTCTTCCGGAATAAGGTTCAGTGAAACCAAGGAGGTATGACGCTTGGCTAAGAGCGACATGATTGAGCTGGAGGGCACTGTTGTTGAGGCCCTGCCCAACACCACGTTCCGCGTCGATATCGGAAACGACCACATCATTCTGGCTCATATTTCCGGAAAGCTGAGGATGAATTTCATCCGTATCCTGCCGGGTGACAAGGTTACGGTCCAGATTTCCCCGTATGATCTGACACGGGGTCGGATCACCTGGCGAAGCAAATCCACCAAGTAAAGCTACAGGCTTACAGGAGGTAAAACGTTATGAAAGTAAGACCGTCCGTCAAGCCCATGTGCGAGAAGTGCAAGATCATCAAGCGCAAGGGCAAAGTTATGGTCATTTGCGAAAACCCCAAGCATAAGCAGAGACAGGGTTAAGAAGGAGGCGCTGAAACTATGGCAAGAATTGCCGGCATCGACCTGCCGAAGAACAAGAGAATTGAGATTGGTCTGACCTACATTTATGGTATCGGACGTACCAGCGCCACCAAGATTCTGGCTGAGACTGGCATCAATCCTGACACCAGAGTCAAGGACCTCACCGAGCAGGACGAAGCTGCTCTGCGTGAAGTCATCGGCCGTGACTACATGGTCGAGGGCGACCTGCGCCGCAACGTGGCAATGGACATCAAGCGCCTGAACGAGATCGGCTGCTACAGAGGCCTGCGTCACCGCAAGGGTCTGCCCGTCCGCGGCCAGCGTTCCAAGACCAACGCTCGTACCCGTAAGGGTCCCAAGCGTACCGTCGCTAACAAGAAGAAGTAAGAAAGGAGGAGTATCACTATGGCTAACCCCAAGAAGAAGGTTATCAGAAGACGCCGCGAGCGTAAGAACATTGAGAAGGGTGCAGTGCATATCAGCTCTTCCTTCAACAACACCATGGTCACCGTGACCGACACCAACGGCAATGCTCTGTCCTGGGCTTCCGCTGGCGGCCTGGGCTTCCGTGGCTCCAGAAAGTCCACCCCCTACGCTGCACAGACTGCTGCTGAGACCGCTGCTAAGGCAGCTATCGAGGCTTGCGGCCTGAAGAGCGTGGAAGTGTACGTCAAGGGCCCCGGTTCCGGCCGTGAGGCAGCCATCCGTGCACTGCAGGCAGTTGGTCTGGAAGTCACCATGATCAAGGACGTGACTCCCATTCCTCACAACGGCTGCCGTCCCCCCAAGAGACGCCGCGTCTGATCGAAGGAAAGGAGAAAACAAACTATGGCAAAGAATATGCAGCCTATCGCCAAGCGCTGCAAGGCACTGGGCATTTCTCCTACCGTTATGGGTTACAGCAAGAAGGAAACCAACCGTAACCCCGGCGGTCAGATGAGAAAGAAGAAGAGCGAGTACGCTCTGCAGCTGACTGAGAAGCAGAAGGTCAAGTTCGTCTATGGCATTCTGGAGAAGCAGTTCCGCTCCTACTATGAGAAGGCATCCCGTATGCCCGGCAAGACCGGCGAGAACCTGCTGGTTCTGGTCGAGCGCCGTCTGGACAACGTGGTCTATCGCCTGGGCTTCGCCATGACCCGCCGTGAGGCTCGTCAGCTGGTGAACCACGGCCACTTCACCGTCAATGGCAAGAAGGTCAACATTCCTTCCTTCCTGGTCAAGGCCGGTGACGTGATCGAAGTCGCTGAGAAGAGCCGTGCTTCCGTGAAGTTCAAGAGACTGACCGGTGAGGACGCTGTGATGGTGACCCTGCCCCAGTGGCTGGAGCGCGAGAAGAACACCCTGAAGGGCACTGTTACCAAGCTGCCCGTGCGTGAAGACATCGATATGCCCATCGAGGAGCACCTCATCGTCGAGCTGTACTCCAAGTAATAAGCTACCCTCGGCAGGAAAACGGAATGACGACAGGGTGGGCGCCCGCCGCCCACCCGACGTAAGAAGGAGGGTAACAAATGGTAGAAATCGAAAAGCCGCGCATCGAATGTATCGAGAAGCCTGGCGACAATTCCTACGGCAAGTGCATTGTCGAGCCTCTGGAGCGCGGCTATGGCACCACGTTAGGCAACTCTCTTCGCCGGATTCTGCTGTCTTCTCTGCCCGGAACTGCAGTTACGAGCATCAAGATTGCAGGCGTTCAGCATGAATTCAGCTCGATCCCTGGTGTGAAGGAAGATGTGACCCAGATTGTCCTGAATGTGAAGGGCATCATTGCCAAGCTCTACAGCGAAGGCACCAAGACGGTCTACATCGAAGCATCCGGCGAGGGCGTGGTCACTGCCGGTGATATCAAGGCTGACAGTGAGGTGGAGATCCTCAACCCTGAGCATCCCATCGCTACCCTGGGCCCTGATGCAGTCCTGAATATGGAGCTGACCCTGTCTCACGGCAGAGGTTATGTCCCCGCAGACCGCAACAAGACCCCTCAGACTGTCATCGGTGTTATCCCCGTTGACTCGGTCTACACCCCCGTGAAGAAGGTCAACTACACCGTGGAGAACACCCGCGTGAAGGATCTGACCGACTTCGACAAGCTCACTCTGGAGGTTTGGACCGACGGCACCATCGCAGCACGCGATGCTGTGTCCCTGGGTGCCCGGATCCTCTGTGATCACTTTATGCTGTTTACAGATCTCAGCGAAACCATGGGCAGCAAGTCTACCGTGGTTGAGAAGTCTCCCGACATCCGCGATAAGGTCCTGGAAATGACCATCGAGGAGCTGGATCTGTCGGTCAGAAGCTTCAACTGCCTGAAGCGTGCCAACATCAACACCGTCGAGGATCTGATCTCCAAGACCGAAGACGAGATGATGAAGGTGCGTAACCTGGGCCGGAAGTCTCTGGAAGAAGTTATTAACAAGCTGGCCATGATGGGTCTGTCCCTGGCCAGTGATGACAATTGACCCTACGTTCGGAGAGCCCGAACGATCATAACTGAAGGGAGTTGAACCAACATGTCCGGTAACCGTAAGCTCGGTAAGCCTACCGATCAGCGTAAGGCAATGCTGAGAGCCATGGTGACCTATCTGCTGGAGAACGGTCAGATCAAGACCACTCTGGCTCGTGCCAAGGAAGTTGCTCCTCTGGCTGAGAAGATGATCACCCTGTCCAAGAAGAACGACCTGGCTGCTTACCGTCAGGCTCTGGCTTTCATCACCAAGGAGGACGTCGCTCACAAGCTGTTCACCGAGATGAACCAGAAGTATATGACCCGCGACGGCGGCTACACCCGTATTGTCCGCATCGGTCCCCGTAAGGGCGATGCTGCAGAGATGGCTATCATCCAGCTGGTGTAATCAAAACGTATCAAGAGACTCACTGCTTGCAGTGAGTCTCTTTTTTTGCGTTGCATAGGAAAGAAAACTATGGTAAAATCCTGGTAGAAAGAGAAGAGGAGGAGAACCTGTCATGCGTGTTTTATTCGTCAACAGCTGCATCCGGGGGGAGGCATCCCGCACCCTTCGCCTCTGCCGGGCAGCTATCGAGCAGATGAAGGAGTCTCTGGAGGATGTGACCGTGGAAGAACTGGTCCTGGACCAGGAGGACATCCTGCCCCTGAACAGCCGGACTCTGGCCCAGCGCCATGAGCTGGAGGAGAAGGGACAGTTCGACCACCCCATGTTCCGCTATGGCCGTCAGTTCAAGGAGGCCGATCTGATCCTGGTGGGCGCGCCCTATTGGGAGTATCAGTTCCCTGCACTGCTCCGCTGCTATCTGGAGCAGATCTCTGTGGGCGGTCTGACCTTTGTGTATGGGGAGGATGGACGTCCTCATGGCCTGTGCAAGGCAAATAAGCTGTTTTATATCACCACTGCCGGCGGCCCCATCCTGGACCGCAACTGCGGCTTTGACTATATCAAGACCCTGTGCGGCAATATGCTGGGCTTCACTGACATAGACTATGTGGCAGCTGAGTGCCTGGACGTGTGGGGCGTGGATGTGGAAGAGAAGCTCCGGGAGGCAGAAGTCGTTCTGCGTGAAAAGATCAAAAACTGGCGCTGAGCCAGGTTAGAGGAGGAACTATTATGAGCGAATTCAAGGGTATCATCACCATCGGCCGTGAGTACGGCGCCGGCGGCAGAACCATCGCCAAGCGGATCTCTGAGATCCTGGGCATCCCTTATTACGATAAGGATATCATTAAGCTGACCGCGGAGAAGACCGGCTTTTCTGAGGAAATGATCCACGACACCGAAGAGCAGTCCATGGCCCGCACCATCATGAACTGGCTGATGCCCAGCGGCGCTGCCTCTTCCTATGATAAGGCCATCATGGCCCAGGCTCAGACCATTCGTAAGATCGCCAAGGAAGGGCCCTGCGTCATCGTGGGCCGCGGCGCAGACTATATCCTGCGCGACTTCCCCAATGTGGTCAACGTCTTTGTCTACGCAGAGGAGGAGGACAAGGTCAAGTACGCCATGGACACCTTTGGCGAGAGCCATGACCAGGCGGTCCGCCGTGTCCACCACTCCGATGCTGCCCGTCAGTCCTACTATCACTATCTGACCCGGGGCAAGTGGGGCGACCTGTCCAACTACCACCTGACCCTCAACAGCAGCCCCATCGGCAAGGAAGCCTGCGCTGATGTCATCATCGCCTACGCCAAGAAGCTGCAGGAGAAGTAAGCATCGCAGATTTTCGCCGTCGCAACGGCGAAATAAAGTTTGATCTGTTTTCTGGCGCAACCTGTGCGTGCCAGAAAACTCTTCTCAGCCTGCAAACGTGGAAATTGTGCGCCGTAGGTGCTCAATTTATGCGATGCAGCAGGCTGCAAACCCATACGCCGGAAAAGGCTTGCCTTTTTTGGCGGGCCAATCCTTGGAGCCCAGCGAAGCGGGTCCAAGGATTCATGAAGAAAGCCTGCGCAGATGTGGTCATTGCCTACGCCAAGAAGCTGCAGGAGAAGTAAGCATCGCAGATTTTGCCGTTAGACAGAAAAAACTTCGATTCAGCAATATGTAGAAAATGAAAAGTGCCTGCCCCAATGGGTAGGCACTTTTTTCTGAATATAGCCCATAAAAATGAAAAATCCCGGAAAGTCGTTGACTTCCAGGGAGGTTGATGGTATAATATCTTGATTTCATCTTCGACTTGAACGGGGATTCCCGCCCATCTTGAGGATAGTATAGCAGAAACCGACCCAAAAGACAATACCCAATCAAAACTTTTTTCCACGCAGCCGCGTGATCGCAAATTTCAACTATACCTGTTCAACGAAAGGACTGGTCAAGAGCAATGGTAAAGGACGTATACTTTGGTAAAACCCTGAGAAAGAGCTTTGCCCGCCATGAAGAAGTGCTGGAGATGCCCAACCTGCTGGAGATCCAGAAGAACTCCTACCAGTGGTTCCTGGAGACTGGCCTTCAGGAGGTCTTCCGGGATGTCGCTTCCATCAGCGACTATGCCGGCAACCTGGAGCTGTCTTTCATCGACTTCACCATGGACGAGAAGCCCAAGTACTCCGTGGAGGAGTGCAAGGCCCGTGATGCTACCTACGCTGCCCCCCTGAAGGTCCGTGTGCGCCTGCGCAACAAGGAGACCGAGGAGATCAAGGAGCAGGAGATCTTCATGGGCGACTTCCCCCTGATGACCAAGGGCGGCACCTTCGTCATCAACGGCGCAGAGCGCGTCATCGTCTCCCAGATCGTTCGTTCCCCCGGCGTCTACTACGCCCGGAACGCAGACAAGGCCGAAAACATCACCTATGCTGTCACCGTCATTCCCTATCGCGGTGCCTGGCTGGAGTATGAGACCGACCTGTCTGACATCTTCTCTGTCCGTATCGACAAGAACCGTAAGCTGCCCATCTCCTGCCTGATCCGTGCCGTGGGTCCCCAGACCGATGCAGAAATCCTGGAGATGTTTGGTGAGGAGCCCCTCCTGGTCACCACCATGGAGAAGGACACCTGCAAGACCCGGGAAGAGGCTATGCTGGAGATCTACCGCAAGCTCCGTCCCGGTGAGCCCCCCACGCTGGATTCCGCTGAATCCCTGATCAACGCCCTCTTCTTCGATGCCCGCCGCTATGACCTGTCTGCTGTGGGCCGTTACAAGTTCAACAAGAAGCTGTCCCTGTGGCCCCGTCTGGCCGGCCAGACTCTGGCTGCTCCCGTGGCTGATCCCCGCACCGGTGAGATCATCGCTGAGGCGGGGGAGACCCTGACCCGTGAGCGCGCCCAGGAGCTGGAGGCCCGTGGTGTGGCCGAGACCATCGTGGACGTGGACGGCACCCCTGTGAAGGTCTTCTCCAATCGCATGGTGGAGATGTCCAACTTCGTCTCCTTCGATCCCGAGGAGTGCGGCATCTCTGAGAAGGTCCGCTTCGAGGTCCTGTGCGAGCTGCTGGACCAGTACGCCGGCGACGAGGAAGGCCTGAAGGAGGCTGTCCGTGAGCGCAAGGACGACCTGATCCCCAAGCACATCATCGTGGACGACATGATGGCCACCATCAACTACCTGTGCTGCCTGTCCCACGGCGTTGGCACCCCCGACGACATTGACCACCTGGGCAACCGCCGCCTGCGCTGCGTGGGCGAGCTGCTCCAGAACCAGTTCCGCATCGGCTTCAGCCGTATGGAGCGTGTGATCCGTGAGCGTATGACCATCCAGGATCTGGACATCGTCACCCCCCAGTCCCTGATCAACATCCGCCCCGTCACCGCAGCCATCAAGGAGTTCTTCGGCTCCTCCCCTCTGTCCCAGTTTATGGACCAGACCAACCCCCTGGCTGAGCTGACCCATAAGCGCCGTATGTCTGCACTGGGCCCCGGCGGTCTGTCCCGTGACCGTGCATCCTTCGACGTCCGAGACATCCATTACAGCCACTATGGCCGTATGTGCCCCATCGAGACTCCCGAAGGTCCCAACATCGGTCTGATCTCCTACCTGGCTGCCTATGCCCGGATCAACCGTTACGGTTTCATTGAGGCTCCCTACCGCCGCATCGACAAGGAGACCGGCTTTGTCACCGACGAAGTGGTCTACATGACCGCCGACATCGAGGACGAGTACATGGTCTGCCAGGCCACCGAGCCCCTGGATGAGAACGGCTGCCTGGCCAACCCCCGTGTCACCTGCCGTCACCGCCATGAGATCATCGAAGTGGACCGTGAAAAGATCGATTTCATCGACGTGTCCCCCCAGATGATGGTATCCATCGCAACTGCCATGATCCCCTTCCTGGAGAACGACGACGCAAACCGTGCTCTGATGGGTGCAAACATGCAGCGTCAGGCTGTGCCCCTGCTGACCACCCAGGCCCCCATTGTCGCTACCGGCCAGGAGCACAAGAACTGCACCGACTCCGAGATCACCGTCCTGGCTGAAGACGATGGCGAAGTCACTTTCGTCTCCTCCACCAAGGTTGCCGTCCGCTATGACCGGGGCGATGTGGTGGAATACCCCCTCATCAAGTTCCTGCGCTCCAACCACGGCACCTGCATCAACCAGCGCCCTGTGGTCAACCTCCGTGAGCGTGTGAAGAAGGGCGACGTCCTGGCTGACGGCCCCTCCACCTGCCAGGGTGAGATCTCCCTGGGCAAGAACATCCTCATGGGCTTTATGACCTGGGAAGGCTACAACTACGAGGACGCCATCCTGCTCAACGAGCGTATGGTCAAGGAGGACGTGTTCACCTCCATCCATATCGAGGAATATGAGACCGAGGCCCGCGACACCAAGCTGGGCCCCGAAGAGATCACCCGTGATATCCCCAACGTGGGCGACGATGCCCTGAAGGATCTGGACGAGCGCGGCATTATCCGTGTGGGCGCCGAGGTCCATCCCGGCGATATCCTGGTGG
>JAFVUT010000142.1 GCA_017502545.1 Ruminiclostridium sp. | reverse complement strand
TCAATTTGTCCATTGAGACAACCTCCTTTTGCTGTTTCGTGCGGTTGGCAGACCTACACTTATCTTAGCATGGGAGGTTTTTCTCTGCATAGCCTTAGGCTTTCCTGAACCACTCGCATAGCGAGTGGGTTTTTTACACACATAGAAAAAGGAAGGGAACTTGTTCCCTTCCTTTTTTCTTTTTACCCGCTTTGAAGATAGGCCAGCACCTCTTCTGCATTGGTGTCCGGCTTGACCTTGGGCATGACCTTTTCGATGACCCCCTGCTCATCAATGATATAGGTGGTGCGCACCGTTCCCATGGTGATTTTTCCCGAGGACTTCTTTTCCTTCCACACATCGTAGGACTGGAGGACATGGAACTCCGGGTCAGCTAAGAGCACAAAGGGCAGACTGTGCTTGGCAGCAAACTTCTCGTGGGAGGCTGCAGAGTCCTTGCTCACCCCGATGACCTCCACCCCCATAGCCTTAAACTGATGGTAGGCCAGGCTGAATGCACAGGCCTGCTTGGTGCAGCCAGAGGTATTGTCCTTGGAGTAAAAATAGAGCACGACCTTTTTCCCCAGAAAGTCAGATAAACTGACCAGGCTGCCGTCTTTGTCCTGCAGGGTAAAGTCAGGGGCTTTTTGTCCAACTTCCAGCATGGTTCAATCCTCCTTGATAAAAACGAAATTAGCAGCGGTAGAATCCTGGGGTGAAAAGCGATATCCCATCCGGTCAAAGGCCTTGAGCTGTTCGGAAGAATTGGCCCGGATCTCTGCCATGTATCGGACCATTTCACCCCGGGCCATCTTGCACATGGTCCCCTTCTCGATGATCTTATCCCCTTTCCGCTCACCAAAGGTGCAGGTCAGGAATCGTTTTCCTTCGGGGATGTATCTGGAAATGCACTGGCTGTACTCCTTGGAGGCCAGGTTGATGACCACATCGCCCTCGGCCCAAAGGGTGCTGGCCAGGGAGTTGCCCCAATAGGCGTACAGATCCTTGAAGCCATCCACAGACAGCTTGGCCTGCATCTCCAGGCGGTATGGGATCACACCGTCAAAGGGGCGGAGGAGGCCATAAAATCCGGACAAGATCCGCAGATGGTCCTGGACATAGGCAAGTTCCTCTTGGGAGAACACCCCGGGGGCCATGTACTGATACTGGATGCCTTCGTAGGCCATCACGGCCGGCGTGAGAGCTTTATGTAGATCCAAAGTCTGGAGCCGTTCCACATTCTGAGCGGCAATTTTGTCGTTGCACTTCCAAAGGGCTTTCAGTTCTTCGTAAGACAGTTTCTTTAATTCGGTAAATATAACCTCAGTCCGAGACAGAAAGACGGGGAGGTCCTTCCAGATAAAGCTGTCCGTATCCGTCCGCATCTTTTTTGCAGGAGAAATGATGATCTGCATGAGTCCCTCCTCACATCAGCATGGTAAACAAGGCATCCAGGTTATCCTGGGAGTACTCGATCTCCGCCGAATACTTCCGGGCATATTCCACCTGGTTTTCGAAAGTAAAAACCCCGGTCTTTCCCCAGTGAATCGCCCCCAGGAGATACAGCAACCGGGTACTGAGGACAGCAAAGGAGACCTTGCTCCCCACATCTCCGTCCTCATAACCACCTGTTGAAGCTCCCAGCCCTCTGCAACAACCGCGTTGATCACAGCCTGCGCCTGTTCCAGATCCTTTTCCCGGG
>JAFVUT010000141.1 GCA_017502545.1 Ruminiclostridium sp. | reverse complement strand
GGTGATGGCCGGAAAGCTCCTGACCGCTCTCGTGGCTGCCCTCAAGGGCTGGCGGCACCGAAGCAAGCTGGTGACCGCTGTGGCCTTTGGCAGCTACAACAAGCGGTTTGAGCCTGTCCGCACCCCCAAGGACTGGCTCACCCGGGATGAGGCCATCGTGGATGCCTATATTGCCGACCAGCGCAGCGGCTTTGTGTTCACCCTGAACGCCTACCACGCCATGTTTACCGGCATCGGTCGGCTCTATGACAAGACCCTTCTGGCCCGGATGCCCAAGGACCTGCCCCTCTTTTTTGTGGCCGGTGAGGAGGACCCGGTGGGCGACTTCGGCAAGGGGGTCCGCCGGGCGGCCCGGATGTGCCGGGATGCAGGGGTGAAGATGGTGGACCTGAAGCTCTACCCCAAGGACCGCTATGAGATCCTCAACGAACTGGACTGGCAGACCGTCTACGAAGACCTGCTCTGCTGGATGGAAGAACACATGAAGTGAAAAACAGCCTCGGTTTCTATGAGAGACCGAGGCTGTTTTCGTTGTAGTCTATTTCACTTCGGTCCGCCGTACTGGGTGATGATCTGGGCTGCCAGTTTCGGGTTGGTGTTTTTGATCTTGACAGGATACTGCAGTTTTTTCTGATAGATAAACATGGCTCAACCCTCCTCTTCGCAGTACTGCCAGGGCCAGGGCCCGTTGCCCCAGGTGTAGGAGCCGTCCTTGGCGGCATCGGCCTGGACCAGAGGCCCGTGCTGCTCCACATAGGCGGCCTTTGCAGTCTTTGCCATGGCCACATATTCCCGGAAAAGGGCGAAGGCCTCGGCATCATAGGGTTGGGTGTCCAGATAGAGGCCCAGCTCCAGGATGGCAAAGTCCAGAGCCCGGAGCTGGTTTAGGGGGGTGTCAGCCAGTCGGCCGGGGTTGACCTTCAGGTGGAAGGGGAGGTTCAGGTCGGGGTAGAGGGTGCCCTGCTCCAGGGCTCTCTCCCGACTGTATTTTTCGGGATCGGGTCCCTGGCTCACCACAAAGGGGGTGGCGAAGGGGCCGCAGGCGGGCAGAGGACCCTGCCCGGCCATGCATCCGCTGGGCTTTTCACCGGGCGGGCAGGGGGTCTGATTGGAACAAATCAAGTCAATTCCTCCTTTGACAAATACCGCGCAGGATCGACGGGATCTGCGCTCATTCCAGGGTATGCACCGGAAGGAGAAATGGGTACAGGATTGCGCAGGAAGCTCTGTTTTGCTATAATGGAACTGCCTTCCCGCATAGGATGTGGGGGAGGGATGTCATATGAAGAACTGTGCGATCCGACGGGGCCGTCTGGGCCTGATCTTGTTGGCGGCCCTGGGGCTGGTGGCTGTCCTTCGGCCTTACTGCGCCCAGGAAACTGCCCCGGTCTTTACCCGGATGCCCGACCAGGTCCTCATCATTGACCCCGGCCACGGGGGCGAGGACGGCGGGGCGGTGTCGGTCTCCGGTCAGAAGGAGAGCGATTTGAACCTGGCCATTGCTCTGCGGCTGGACCGTCTTATGGGCTTCTATGGAGTCCAGACCCTGCTCACCCGGGAGGACGACCGGTCCATCCACGATCCATCTGCCGGGACCATCCGGGAAAAGAAGGTCTCTGATATCCACAACCGGGTAGCCCTGGTGAACGGGGTGGAAAACGGGACCCTCATCAGCATCCACCAGAACTCATTTCCCAGCCACCAATACCACGGGACCCAGGTGTTCTATGCAGAGGAGATCCGATCCCGTCCCTTGGCCCAGGGGGTCCAGGACCTGGTGCGGCAGCATCTGGACCCGTCCAACACCCGGGAAGCCCATCGGATCCCGGACACTGTTTATTTAATGAATCATATCTCCTGCAGGGCCATCCTGGTGGAGTGTGGATTTTTGACCAACCCGGAGGAGGACCTTCTTCTCCAGGATGAGACCTATCAGCAGAAGCTGGCCATGGTGCTGGGAGCCGGCTATCTGCAATACGGCGATATACAGGAAGGGGAAAGCCTGATATGAAAGTAAAGACCCTGTTCTATTGTACGGAATGCGGCAATGAGACCCCCAAGTGGCAGGGGCGGTGCTCTGCCTGCGGGGCCTGGAACACCATCGTGGAGCAGCCCGCCCAGGGGAAGGCCAAAGGCCGCACCGGGGTGTCCAGGTCTGTAGTGGGGGAGATCTCCCTGCGCAGGCCCAAGCTGGTCTCTGAAATGGAGATCGACCAGGAGATCCGATTCACCACCGGTCTGGCCGAGCTGGACCGGGTCCTGGGGGGCGGTGCCGTGAAGGGCTCCCTGGTCCTCATCGGCGGTGCGCCGGGTATCGGCAAATCCACCCTCATGCTCCAGATCTGCGATCAGCTCTGCCGGTTCGCCAAGGTCCTCTATGTATCCGGCGAGGAATCCGAGCGGCAGTTAAAGCTCCGGGCAGAGCGGTTGGGGGTGGGCCAGATGGGCCTGTACCTCTTTGCGGAGAACAGCCTGGATGCGGTGATCTCTGCCGTGGAGGAGACCCAGCCGGACATCCTCATCGTGGACTCCATCCAGACTATGTACAACGGGGAGCAGACCAGTTCCCCCGGCAGCATCTCCCAGGTGAAGGACTGCACCATGGCCCTCATGCAGATGGCCAAGAGCCGGGGGACCACCGTTTTTGTCATCGGTCACGTGAACAAGGAGGGCAGTCTGGCCGGTCCCAAGGTCCTGGAACACATGGTGGACTGCGTCCTCTACTTCGAGGGAGACCGGCACATGTCTTACCGCATCCTCCGGGCGGCCAAGAACCGTTACGGTGCCACCAATGAGATCGGGGTCTTTGAGATGGATGATACCGGCCTTACCGAGGTCCCCAATCCCTCCCGGATGCTCCTGGAGGGTCGTCTCACCGAGGAACCGGGGACCTGTGTGGCCTGTGTCATGGAGGGGGCCCGGCCTGTCCTGGCAGAGGTCCAGGCCCTGCTGACCCCCACAGCCTTCGGCAATCCCCGCCGGAGCACCAACGGCTTTGACTACAACCGGGCCATGCTCCTGATGGCCGTCCTGGAAAAGCGGGGTGGTCTGGCGGTGAACACCTGCGATGCCTACCTGAATGTCATTGGGGGCCTCTATCTGGACGAGCCCGGTGCCGACCTGGCGGCCATCCTGGCCCTGGCCTCCAGTTTCCGGGATAAGCCTGTGCCTGCCGACCTGGTGGCCATTGGCGAGGTGGGCCTCACGGGAGAGCTTCGTTCGGTGAATGCCCTGATCCAGCGGCTGGCCGAGGTCCGCCGTCTGGGCTTTACCAAGTGCCTGGTCCCCAAGAATATGGGGAAGAAGGATATCACGCCGCCGGAGGGCTTACAGCTCATCCCGGTGAAAAACATCCGGGAGGCTCTGGCGGTCCTTCTGTGAGGGAGTCTTGGGCAGGAAATGGATGCAGTCTTTGTGGGGCTGGCCCATGGAGACAGCCCGGGAGAGAAAGCAATAGCCATCCTGCTGGTACAGGCAGGGGTCTGTGCAGGGGATGGAGTTCAACGGCCCACCTTCTTCCGTCTGTGGTGAAGGTAGTATTCTCTGTCCGGACCGGGTTATGAAAGAAAAATACTGGATATGACAAAAGGCCCGGAGCGTTTGCTCCGGGCCTTTCAGATTACCATTATTCTTCTTCGGATTCGGGGATGACTGCCACACGGATCTCAATGATGCGGTGGTGTTCCAGCTTGGTGACGGTAACATCCAGGTTTTCGTAAACAAAGTGGTCGCCCTCTACAGGCAGACGGCCCATCTGGTCCATGACCCAGCCGCTGATGGAGGCCGAGTCAATATCCACGGCACGGATGGAGAACCGGTCGAAGAGGTCATCCAGGTTGGCAGAGCAG
>JAFVUT010000140.1 GCA_017502545.1 Ruminiclostridium sp. | reverse complement strand
CGGCCAGCCTGTCCTACATCAACTACCTGCGGGAGCTGGGGGAGCTGGAGGCCTACATCCAGGATAACATGATTTTGTATCGTCTCACGGAACAGGCCAAGACCCGCCGGGCCAGGGAGAGCGACCTGCCCCCCACGGGACTGTTTCGGTAGAAAATAAGGCTCCCCTTGATAGGGGAGCTGGATGCGAAGCAGCCTGAGGGGTGCTGTCCTTGCAGTTGAAATGTCGTACCGGTACGACATTTTTAACGTTCCGATTACACCTCTCCACCACTTCGTGGTCCCCCTCCCCTCTAAAGGGGAGGCACAGCTGAATCCATAACGAAACTCCCTTCCGAATTTGCCATTCGGAAGGGAGTTTTTGCGTCTTATTGGGTGGTCAGTTCTGCTTTGGCCAGGTAGTCCAGTACCCAGTCCTGGACCTCCCCGGAGAAGGTCATGTGGGCCACATAGTAGTCGGTGGTCCAGGTGTTGGCCTCCTGATTATAGTTGTACATCATTTCAAAGACCCGGTAGCCGGTGTCCTGGCTGTCGGCATCATAGATGGCGTAGCAGTTGGCAATGAGCATGTCGTCCAGATGGAAGTCCTCTGCCTTGGGGTAGTATTCCAGCACCTCTGCCGGGTTGATGTTGCTGTACCGATACCCCTCAACCGTTTCGGCCTCCGGCCAGGCGGAGGAGAGGAGGCTGGTCCAGGTGGCGGTAAAGGTGGTGGGCTGGACGGTGAAGGTGCCGCTGTAGGACCAGTCGTCAAAGGTGTATGCCTCGGACAGATGGAGGACCTCGGTGGTCTTCAGGGTGTCCTGGGCCTGGGCGGCCAGGAGCTTTCCGGCGGACGCCTGCATCCGGTCGTACAGCTCCTGGAAGGAGGCCTCTTCATAGTTTTCCATCGTGACGGTGCCGCCGCTGCTGCCGTGGAGTTTGTCGTACCGCCAGGAGAAGGTCTCGGCGTTGTCCACCAGGGCCAGCAGGCACCGGCCTGCATAACCCATGTAAGTGTGGAAGGCCATGTCCTGATCCCGAAGCATGGGCCCGCGCTCAAAGTTCAGAAGGATCCCATAGGGCTCCGTGGTGGTCTGGAGCTCCATCATATAGCCATAGGCTCCCACCACCTCCGGGATGCCCAGAGCCATGATGATCTGGCTCACAGCCGAGGCATCCCCCACATAGGGGGTCTTCATGGCAAGCAGATCTTCGGCCCGGCCGGTCTCCTGGTAGAGTTCCATGTCCTTCATCCAGGCGATAAAGTCCGGGTCCTCCCCCAGGGCTTCGTCCATCATGGCCTTTTTCCGGATGTCGGAGTAGCCGTCGTGGTTCACCCGGACCAGGGTGAGGGTCTCCGGGTGGAAGAAGAAAATGGTCCCCTCGTTGGCGTTGGTCAGGCGGATGGTGTTGTCGGCCAGCTCCACGGTGTCGATGTTCTCATACTGGGTGTGGCCGTAGTCGTGGAGGATATCCACCAGGTCGTTGCGCAGATCGTCGGACAGGGGGGTGACGGTGTTGTCTTTGATGAGGCTGCCCTGGGTCAGGGCGATGCCCTCGTACTGTCCGCCCCGGTCGCTGGGGTCCCCCAGCAGGACGGAGGCCGCCAGGATGCACAGGGCCACGGCGCAGAAGACCACCCAGATGGCCGGGTGCTTGTAGTCCAGCAGGTGCTTCACCCGCTTTTTGGGGTTTTCCTCGCCGAAGGCCAGGGGGACGGTCTGGGGGAGGGAGCGGTCCCGGCCCAGGTGGAGGAGGGCGGCGGCATAGCCCGCCTTGTCCGCCCGGTCAAAGGACCGGATGACGGCCTGGTCGCAGGCGGTCTCGATGTCCTTCCCCAGGAGCCAGTAGGCCAGCCACAGGATGGGGTTGAACCAGTGGGCGCACAGGGCCAGGCAGAAGAGGGGTTTTACCCAGTGGTCCTTCCGTCGGATGTGGGCCTGCTCGTGGAGGAGGACGTAGGTCCTGTCTTCCTCTGTCAGACCCACGGGGAGATAGATCCGGGGCTTTACGAACCCGCAGACGAAGGGGGTGTCCACCCGGTCGGTTTCGTAGATGTTGTCCCGGACCAACACGGCGTCAGCCACCCGGCGGCGGAGCCGCACGTAGGACAGGACCACCCACAGGCCCATCCCGGCACAGCCCACGGCCCAGATGGGCAGGAGGACCTGGGTGAGGGTGGGGGCGGTTTCCGCCGGGGTCATGGCAGGTTCCGTGGGGACTGCGGCCTCGGTGGTGGGGGTCTCCACCTGGATCGTGGGGGCGATGTCCTGGGCGGGCAGAGTGATGGCCTCATAGGTCTCGGTGGTGATGGCCTGGGGCATGATGCTCACGGGAGATTCAAAGCTCACCGGGCAGACCATCCGGAAGAGGACCACCAGCCACAGCAGGCAGGTGAGATACCGGGGGGCCTTTTTCAGGGGGAGCCGCAGGACCATCACAGCCAGTGCGGCGATGGCCGCCGTGGCCGACATGGTCAGCAGTGTGTGGAAGAATTGTTCCATGGGGGAACCTCCTTTCGGAATGGTTGTAGGAGAGAGGAAGCCTTCTCCCTGGGGAGAAGGTGGCCCGGCAAAGCCGGGACGGATG
>JAFVUT010000139.1 GCA_017502545.1 Ruminiclostridium sp. | reverse complement strand
GAAGGTGAAATTGCCGGGGGTGATCTCATTGCGGAAGGACTTGCCGATCTGGCAGACGCCGAAGGGCAGCTTCTTACGGGTGGTGCGCTGGACGTTCTGGAAGTTGACAAAGATGCCCTGAGCGGTCTCGGGACGCAGGTAGACGGTGTTCTTTGCGTCCTCGGTGACGCCCTGGAAGGTCTTGAACATCAGGTTGAACTGACGGATGTCGGTCCAGTTGTGCTTGCCGCAGGTGGGGCAGCCGATGTTGTGCTCTTCCACGAACTCCTTCATCTCAGCCTGGCTCATGGCGTCCACCGCCTTGCCCAGGTCGAAGTTGTTCTCCTGGCACCAGTCTTCGATGACCTTGTCTGCACGGAAACGTTCCTTGCACTCCTTGCAGTCCATCAGGGGGTCAGAGAAGCCGCCCACGTGGCCGGAGGCCACCCAGACCTGGGGGTTCATGAGGATGGCTGCGTCCAGACCCACGTTGTAGGGGTTCTCCTGGACGAACTTCTTCCACCAGGCCTTCTTCACGTTGTTCTTCAGCTCCACGCCCAGGGGGCCGTAGTCCCAGGTGTTGGCCAGGCCGCCGTAGATCTCACTGCCGGAGAACACGAAGCCGCGGCCCTTGCACAGAGCGACGATCTTTTCCATGGTCTTCTGAGAATTGGAAAGCATAGATATACTCCTTCCTCGCCGATGGCTTCGGCGATGAAACAAAATTTTCAACAGGACGACAGATGTCCATAATAGAACCATTATATCCAAAAATCTAAGGGTGTCAAGATTGAAAGGGTTTATAATGGGGGTATAAGAGAAAGCTGTGTCGCAGATCCCAATAAGGCTCCCTCCCAGAGGGAGCTGGCAGTGCGAAGCACTGACTGAGGGAGATTTCTGTATGATGCACTCCCTCCGTCTCGCCTGCGGCGAGCCACCTCCCTCTAAGAGGGAGGCTTAATTGTAAAACAGAAGGGCGGTCCTTTCGGACCTCCCGCTGTCATTTAATATCCAAACCCAAACCCGAAGGGCCAGTTATCGTAGCCGCTGATTTGCTGCTGCTGTTCCTGCTGATACTGCTGCCGGTACTCCTGCTGGGCCTGCTCCTGAAGGGCCTCCTTCTCAGGGGTGGACTCCTCCAGGGTCACGTCGATGGTGATGGTCTCGCCGCTGCGGTAGACGGTCAGGGTCACGGTGTCCCCCACCTCGTACTCGTTCTTGGCGGAGATCAGCTCGTTGGCGGTGGTCACCTCGGTGTCGCCGATCCTGGTGATGATATCGCCGGCCTGGAGGCCTGCCTTCTCACCGGGGAGGCCGGGGGTGACCACGATGACGGCTGCACCCTCGGGCACGCCGTAGGCCTGAACGGACTGGGGCACATCGTCCACGGAGATGCCCAGCAGGGGCTTGCTCACGTAGCCGGTGGTGATGAGCTCGCTCACCATATCGGCCACGTCATCCATGGGGATGGCAAAGCCCAGGCCCTCCACAGAGGCGGAGGTGGAGGAGCTGCCGGAGGAATACTTGGCGGAGACGATGCCGATGACCTCGCCGTGGCTGTTGAACAGGGGACCGCCGGAATTGCCGGAGTTGATGGCGCAGTCGGTCTGGATCATGTTCATCTGGCGGCCGTCGGACATGGTGATGGTCCGGTCCATGGCGGAGATGATGCCGGTGGTCTCGGAGAAGGTCAGCTCACCCAGGGGGTTGCCGATGGCGGTGACCTGCTCGCCCACCAGCATATCGCCGGACTTGCCGATGACCACGGGGGTCAGGTCCTGGGCATCGATCTTAATGACGGCGATGTCATTGGCCTCCTCGCCGCCAATGAAGGTGGCGGGGTAGGTCTTGCCGTCCACGAAGGCCACGGTGATGGCGCTGGCCCCGTCGATGACGTGGTAGTTGGTGAGGATGTAGCCGTCCTCGGTGATGACGAAGCCGGAACCGGCGGCCGCATTGGTGACGGTCTGGCCGAAGATGTTGGTGCTGACGATATCCACGGTGATACCCACGGAGGAGCCCACAAAGGCGGCGTAGATCTCGGCGGTGGTCATCTCCTTTTCGGTGTTGACCGAGGTGACATTCACCTCGGTGGGCTTCCGGTCTCCCACATAGAGGGTGGCGGTGTCGCTGCCGGTGACCATCTCATAGACAGGGACGGCCGCCGCACCCAACAGGGCGAAGACCAGGCAGAGAGCCAGCACTTTGATCCAGCCCTTCTTCTTTTTGACCTTTTTGGGCTTCTGTGGCTCGGTGTGCATGGGGTCGGGGCCAAAATCATTCTGGGCAGGGCCGGGCTGCCAGCTGCCGGGGGCAAAGGGGTCCCGTTCCGGGCCGTTGGTGTAGTTGTTGTTATACTGATCCATGGGGATGTCCTCCTGGGTGGTGGTTCTAAAATATTTGTAGTCAGTATAGAGGATAATTATGAAGAATCCGTGACGGAGCTATGAAAAAAGTTTAATATTTCCCTGAAACCCTCTTCAGGATTCCACAGGGTGTGGATGGATCCGGGGATAAAGCCTCCCGGAGTTTCGCCGCCCCAGCGGCGAAATTATAAGCTCTCCCTCTGGGAGAGCTGGATTCGACCAAAGGGAGAAGACTGAGAGGGCGAATCACTGACGATATGGCAGCATCGCAAGATAGCAGCCCTCTCCGTCACGGCTACGCCGTGCCACCTCTCCCGGAGGGAGAGGTTGTTCTATCTATTTCCAACAGGTATAAAAAAACCGTCTGAAATAATTCAGACGGTTTCCTTTTGAACCAGATTAGATCTTGTTCAGGCGCAGAGTCATCTTGCTCTTGCGGTTAGCTGCAGTGTTCTTGTGCATGAGACCACGAGCAGCAGCCTGATCCACAGCCTTGACGGCCTCTTTGTATCTCTTATCGGCCTCGACGCGGTTGCCTTCGTTGATAGCAGCGTCAAAATACTTCAGCTGAGTCTTCAGTGCGGACTTAGCGGCCTTGTTTCTTGCAGCCTTTGTCTGATTGACCAGAACACGCTTCTTTGCAGACTTGATATTCGGCAAACCAAACACCTCCTCCGAGTACATCAAAAAATAGTCACAAAAGTTCTGTGCAGGAATGTATTCTAGCACAAGGTTTTTGAAATTGCAAGCATTTTTCGCAAAAAATTCGATTTTTTACATATTTTTTTGAAAAATGCTAAGAATAGTGGCAGAAATGCAACACTTCCACCATATCTGGTGGTCAACAGGAGGAAACACCCATGACCAACGGCAGAAAAATCGACCTGGCCCTGGAAGCAAAGGAATTTGCAGAGGGATCGGCGGAAAAAACCTCCCGCCTCTCCGGCATCCGGGCGGTGGAGGACACCCTCTTCGGTCTGCCCCTGACCCGGGTAGAGATCCTGGATGAACGGGGAGAAGCCGCCCTGGGAAAGCCCAAAGGGACCTATCTGACCCTGGATCTGCCCCAGCTGCCCCGGGACCGGGAGGAAATTTTGAAAACCGCCCGGGCGGTGGCCGCCATGATGGAGGAGCTCCCCGTCTTTCCCCGGGAGGGTCTGGTCCTGGTGACCGGACTGGGGAACCGGCAGATCACCCCCGACGCCATCGGACCCAAGACCATAGATGCCCTGCTGGTGACCCGGCATCTGGTGGAGAGCCTGCCGGGGCAGTTCGGGGACCTGCGGCCGGTGGCCGCCCTGGCCGCCGGAGTCACGGGGACCACAGGCATGGAGAGCGGGGAGATCATCGGAGCGGTGATCAAGAAACTCAGGCCGGTCTGTCTGGTGGCCGTGGATGCTTTGGCCGCCCGGCGGCAGGAACGGGTCTGCCGGACCATCCAGGTAGCCGACACGGGGATCGTCCCCGGCTCCGGGGTGGGCAACGCCCGGATGGCCCTGGACAGGGCCTCCCTGGGCATCCCGGTGATCGCCGTAGGGATCCCCACGGTGGTGGATGCCGGGACCCTGTGCATGGATCTTCTGGAGGAGAACGGTCAGGATTTTGACCCCTCTGCCTTCCGGACGGAAGGGGCGGAGTGGTTTGTCACCCCCCGAAATGTTGACAATCAGGTGGCTGTCTTGTCCCGCATTTTGGGCCTGGGGATCAGCACGGCACTCCATGTGGATTTTTCTGTGGAAGATGTGGACAAGTGGACCTCATAAGGGACAGGGGTCCGGTTTTGGGGACGGCGGTACCCTCCCTTGCCTCTCCCTCTGGGAGAGCCAAGAGGTCTTCACCTTTCACAATCTCTTATACCCCCAAAAATGCCTTCAGCTCCCCAAAGGACCCGTGGGGCTCGCGGTCAATGTCCTTCCCCTCCTTGTTGATGAGGCAGTCGGTGAGGAAGAAGACATCCATCCCCAGGGCCTTGGCGGCCCCGTCCTCGGTGACGTCGTTGCCCACCATGAGGCAGGTCTTGGGGTCCAGGCCCAGCTTGCTCACGATCTCCTCATAGTACTTGGGATTGGGCTTGCAGAAGGAGGAATTTTCATAGGTGGTGTACCACAGGAAGTCCTCGGGCTCCAGACCGGCCCAGCGGATGCGGCTCCGGGTGGCGATGGCCGGGAAGATGGGGTTGGTGGCCAGCACCACCTGGTACCCGGCTTTTTTGATTTTATCCACAATTTCTTTGGATTCTGGGGAAAAACCGCAGACACGTTTGGCCTTTTGGAACTCATTGGCGTAGAATTCCTCGAAAACGGGGATATGCTCCCGCACAGTTTCCCCATAGATGTGGGAAAATTCTACCCAGAAGGCCTCCTCGTTGGTGACAGAGCCGTCGTTCTTCACCATGGCGGCCACACCGGCCCAGATGTTCCCGGCCAGGGCCTTGGGGTCAAAGCCCAGGGGGGCCAGCTTGACCGCCAGCTCCTTGAAGTAGGTGTAGGTGAACCGATCCTGGTCCATGGGCAGGAGGGTGCCGTCCAGGTCGAAGAGTATGGTGGTGTATTTGCTCATAAAGTCTCCTATTTAACCTCTCCCTCCGGGAGAGGTGGATTCGACCGAAGGGAGAAGACGGAGAGGGCGAATCTCTGCCGATATTCCAATATCGCAGGATAGCCGCCCTCTCAGTCACCTTCGGTGACAGCTCTCCCAGAGGGAGAGCTCAATATTTTCTTACTTAAACTTCTTGCTCTCTGCCACGGCCAGTTCGTCGCAGCGGTTGTTGTAGGGGTTGGAGGCGTGGCCCTTCACCCAGTGATAGGTCAGCTTGTGGACCTGGGTTAGTTTCAATAACTCCTCCCACAGGTCGGGGTTCAGGGCGGGCTTCTTGTCGCTCTTCACCCAGCCCTTCTTCTTCCAGCCCCAGGCCCAGCCCTTTTCCAGGGCATCGATGACATACTTGGAGTCGGAATAGAGGTCCACGGCACAGGGCTCCTTCAGGAGGGAGAGGGCGGCGATCACCGCCGTCAGCTCCATCCGGTTGTTGGTGGTGGCGGGATCGCCCCCGGAGATCTCCTTCTTATGCTGGCCATACATGAGCACAGCCCCCCAGCCGCCGGGTCCAGGATTGCCGGAACAGGCTCCATCCGTATATATGGTTACCTGCTTCACTGCTGGCTCTGCTCCTGGGCAGCCTGTTCAGCGGCCTTTCTGGCCTCCTTCTTGGCATCCCACCGGGCGAAGAGGATCAGACCCACGCCCACGCAGAAGAAGAAGATGGCCATACCCAGATACAGGGCGCTGCCCTCCATGCCGATGGCAGGGATGACTTCAAACACAGTGCGCCAGATGATGATGGCACTGATCACAGCCATGATCAGGCCGCCCACATAAAAAAGCTTACGAAACTGTCTATCCATGTTGTTTCTCCTCTCAGGACTCGGCAGCGCCGTCGTCCATTTCCTTGTCCACCCGGGCCAGGGCGATGACCTTGCTGTCGGGGGAGACACGCATGACCCGGACACCCTGGGCGGAACGGTTGTAGATGTTCACGTCGGCGGCGGCCATGCGGATGATGGTGCCGTCGTCGGAGATGATCATGATATCGTCGTCCTCATGGACGGTCTGAACGGCGGCCACCTTGCCGGTCTTGTCGGTGACCTGATGGCCCTTGATGCCCAGGCCCCCTCGGTGCTGGGGCTCGCCGGTGGAGCGGATGAACTCCTCCATGGCGGTCCGCTTGCCGAAGCCGTTCTCGGTGATGGTCAGCAGGGTGCGCTCGGGGTGTGCCCGGACACCGCCCACCACATAGTCCCCCTCCCGGAGCTTGATGCCCCGGACGCCCACAGCGGTGCGGCCCATGGGACGAACGTCGGTCTCCCGGAAGCAGATGGACATACCGTCGTGGGTAACGATGAGGATGTTCATGTCGCCGTCGGTCTCCTTGACGGAAATGAGCTCATCCCCCTCGTCCAGGGTCAGAACACGAAGGCCGGAGGTGCGGATGTTCCGGAAGGCAGACTTTTCCGTGCGCTTGACGGTGCCGTTCCGGGTGACCATGAACAGGAAGCCGTTCTCGTCATAATCCCGGCCGTGGAGCATGGCAGTGACCTTTTCTCCCGGCTCGAACTGGAAGATGTTGTTCAGGTGGGTGCCCTTGGCAGCACGGCTGGCCTCGGGGATCTGGTAACCCTTCTTCTTGTACACCCGGCCGGTGCTGGTGAAGAAGAGGATGTTGTCATGGCTGGAGGCGGAGAAGAGGGTGTCCACATAGTCCTCCTCCCGGAGGGCCTGGGCGGAGATGCCCTTGCCGCCGCGCTTCTGGCTGCGGTAGGTGGAGGCGGGCATCCGCTTCATGTAGCCGGCGGCGGTGAGGGTGAAGACGCACTCCTCCTCCTCGATGAGGTCCTCGATGTCGATCTCGTCCTCCACGTCCTGGATCTCGGTCTGGCGTTCATCGGCGAACTTGGCCCGGATCTCCAGCAGCTCTTCCTTCAGAACGCCGATGAGCTTGGAGCGGTCGGACAGGAGCTCTGTGTACCAGGCGATCTTCTCCTGGAGCTCGTCGTACTCCTTCTGGAGCTTTTCCCGGTTGAGGCCCTGGAGGGAGATCAGACGCATATCGCAGATGGCCTGGGCCTGGACCTCGTCCAAGTCGAACCGCTTCATCAGGTTCTCCTTGGCATCGTCATAGCTGGAGCGGATGACCCGGAGGACCTCGTCGATGTTCTCCTGGGCGATGAGCAGACCCTCCAGCAGGTGGGCCCGCTCCTCGGCCTTGCGCTTGTCATACTGGGTCCGGCGGGTGATGACCTCCTCCTGGAAGGAGAGGTACTCGTCCAGGATGTGCCGCAGGGAGAGGATGCGGGGCTGGGTCTGGTTGTTCACCAGGGCCAGCATATTCACAGCGAAGGTGGTCTGGAGCTGGGTCTGGGTGAGCAGGTGGTTCAGGACCACCTGGGGGTTGGCATCGTGCTTGAGCTCAATGACGATGCGCATACCAGTGCGGTCGGACTCGTCCCGGAGGTCGGAGATGCCCTCCAGCCGCTTCTCCTTCACCTGCTCGGCGATGGCGGCGATGAGCATACGCTTGTTCACCTGATAGGGGAGCTCGGTAACGATGATGCGGGTCCGGTCATGGTTGCGGCCGAACTCCTCGAACTCGGTCTTGGCCCGGACGGTGATCTTGCCCCGGCCGGTGGCATAGGCAGAGCGGATGCCGGAGCGGCCCATGATGATGCCCTTGGTGGGGAAATCGGGACCCTTCACGTGCTGCATCAGGTCGGCCAGGTCGGCCTCAGGATTGTCCAGCACGCAGACGGCGGCATCAATGACCTCCCCCAGGTTGTGGGGGGGGATGTTGGTGGCCATGCCCACGGCGATGCCCGAGGAACCGTTCACCAGCAGGTTGGGGAACCGGGAGGGCAGGACCTTGGGCTCCTTGCGGCTCTCGTCAAAGTTGGGCTCCCAGTCCACGGTCTCCTTCTCGATGTCGGAGAGCATCTCTCCGGCGATCTTGGACATACGGGCCTCGGTGTAACGGTAGGCAGCCGGGGGATCGCCATCCACGGAGCCGAAGTTGCCGTGGCCGTCGATGAGGCGGTAGCGCATGGAGAAGTCCTGGGCCAGACGGACCAGGGCATCGTACACGGAGGCATCACCGTGGGGGTGATACTTACCCAGCACGTCGCCCACGCAGGTGGCGGACTTCTTAAAGGGCTTGTCGGAGGTGAGGCCGCTCTCGTACATGGTGTAGAGGATGCGGCGGTGGACAGGCTTCAGACCGTCCCGGACATCGGGCAGGGCACGGCCCACGATGACGGACATGGCATAGTCGATGTAGCTGTCCTTCATCTCCTTGACCAGCTCGGAT
>JAFVUT010000138.1 GCA_017502545.1 Ruminiclostridium sp. | reverse complement strand
GGCAGCGTTCTTCCTCCTCCCGCTGGCGGGCCTCCTGCCGGCGTCTGCGCTCCTCCTCCTGGATGCGGCGCTGTTCCTGACGGCGGCGCTCCTGCTCCTCCCGGAGTTTGGCCTGCTCTGCCCGACGGACCTCCTGGGCCTGACGGCGGCGTTCCTGTTCCTCCTGGCGGATGCGGTTCTGCTCCTGTCGTCTCAGGTCACGGGCGTGGTGCTGCTGGTCGTACTCCAGCTCCTCCTGGATGCGGCGGGCCTCCGCCTGCTGGCGCTTGAGCTCCTGCTTGGCCAGACGGGCCTCCTTCTGCTCCCTGGCCTTCTTGATGACCACCCGGCGGATGAAGCCCACCAGGAAAAGGATGGCGGCCAGGATCAGCAGGATCTGGACGAAGAGGTTGCCGAAGACGGCGTTGACACTGTGGAGGAAAGCCATGAAGGGAGAGAAGGACACATCGTTCACGGCCACCATGTTTACCTGGGCATACTCCTGACCGTCGTAGATGACCGAGACGGTGCCCAGAGCCTGACCGGCGGAGATGGGGGCGATGGCGTTCTTACTGTCCATGGACAGGCGCAGGTCCAGCTTGGCCTCGTCAAACTGGCCGGGGATGAGGGTCCGGACGGACTCCTCCGGGTGGACCACCACATGGGAGGAGTCGGCGGAGAACTTCACCGGCATCTCCTCCAGGTAGGTGTCGGCATTGAGCAGGGTGGCGGTGGTGAAGTTGTCAAAGCCCCAGTCCAGCAGCTTGGCGGACTGGGTGAACTGCTTGCGGTCGAACTTGTTGGGCCCGATCTCGGGGTTCTCACAGCCCAGGACCACGGAACATAGGGTGGTGCCCTTCCGGGTGGAGGCGGCCACCAGGCAGTAGCCTGCCTCGGGCGTGGAACCGGTCTTGATGCCGATGGTGCCCGGGTAGACGTAGCCGTAATACTTAAAGCGGGTCAGCAGACCGTTGGTGTTGTACAGGGTGCGCTCGGCCGACTTGTTGGTGGCGGGGACGGTGTAGGTGTCGGTGGAGACGATCTCCCGGAAGGCGGCGTGGGACATACCCTCCTTGGCCATGGTGTAGATGTCCTTGGCGGTGGAGTAGTGGTCGGGGTTGTGGAGACCGTGGGGGTTGACAAAGTGGGTGCCCTCCATGCCCAGCTCCTGGGCCCGCTTGTTCATCTCTTCCACAAAGGTGGGGATGTCGCCGCTGACTGCCATAGCCAGGATGTTGGCCGCCTCGTTGGCCGAGACCACCATCAGGCAGTAGAGCAGGTTCTGGATGGTCATCTCTTCCCCTGCCACGATGTTGGCAGTGGAGGAGTCATCGGTGATGTCCGTCAGGGCGGCGGCATCCACGGTGATGACCGTGTCCATGGAGAGCTCTCCCCGGGCCACGGCCTCCACCACCAGCAGAGCGGTCATGACCTTGGTGATGCTGGCGGGGTAGCGCATCTCGTCGGCGTTTACCTCGTGGAGGATCTGGTCGGTGTCCATGTCGATCAGCAGGGAGGCGGTGGCCTCCAGGGTGACCGGTTCAATGCCCGGATACTCGATGGCCGCAGCCCCCGGCAGCAGGGCGGTGGTGAAGAGGGCCAGAGTCAGAAAAAAAGAAAGGGTGCGAGTTAATATTTTTTTCATAGGAATCATGCACATCCCGTGTTATAATATCTGAAAGAGGCCCCGTTGGGGTCTCCTGGCAAAAGTCATACCTTTAGAAATAAAATTATACCATTTCAAGACGACAGACGTAATGGGGGTGAGGGACAATGGCAGGACAAAATCAGAGAATTTCCACCTATGAGTGGGTGGTGCTGGCTCTGACCCTCCTCTTCGTGGCCGGGACCCTCTGGTGGTTCCATAGCTCCCGGCCTGAGACCGGGGTCACGCTGGTGGAGGTCACCGATGACCGGCAGGCCGCTGCTCCGGCGGAAAAGCCCGAGGCACCGGGCCTGCTGGCAGGAGAGGTCCTGGACCTGAACACAGCCACCCTCTCGGATCTCACCCGCCTGCCGGGGATCGGTGAGACCAAGGCCCGGGCCATTCTGGACTGGCGGGAGACCTACGGCCCCTTCCGGGCGGTGGAGGACCTGCTGAGCGTGGAGGGGATCGGGGAAAAGACCCTGGAAAACCTGCGGCCCTATATAGCCGCAGCGACCATAGACGAGGAAGGAGGGGACCCGGATGGCACGGATCCTGGTGGTTGACGACGAAAAAGTGATGGTGAAGGGCATCCGCTTCAACCTGGAAAATGAGGGATATGAGGTGGACGTGGGCTACAATGGCCGGGAGGCCGTGGACAAGGCCCGGGCCAATGACTACGACCTCATCATCCTGGACCTCATGATGCCCGAGCTGGACGGTCTGGAGGCCTGCATGGAGATCCGCGCCTTCTCCACGGTGCCCATCATCATGCTCACCGCCCGCAGTGAGGACAACGACAAGCTTTTGGGCTTCGAGTATGGAGCCGATGACTATATCACCAAGCCCTTCAATATCCTGGAGGTGAAGGCCCGGGTGAAGGCCCTCCTCCGCCGTGCCACCACCACCCGGAAGCAGGAGGAGGACAACCGCCTGTCCGGGGGCGGCCTCACCATGGATACGGCCTCCCGCAGGACCTGGAAGGAAGGGCAGCCGGTGGAGCTCACCGCCCGGGAGTTTGACCTGCTGGAGCTTCTTATGAAGAACCCCGGCCGGGTCTACAGCCGGGAACAGCTTCTGGACCTGGTGTGGGGCTATGCCTACACCGGGGAGTACCGGACGGTGGATGTCCACATCCGCCGGATCCGGGAGAAGGTGAAGGACGACCCGGCCAACCCGGAGCTCCTGCGCACCAAATGGGGCGTGGGCTACTACTTTGACGGAACCAACTGATTTTGACGGAAAGGGGGGAGGACAATGGCAGAACAGGAGAAGGGGACCAGAGTCTCCCGGTCTCTTCAGACCCGCATGGCCCTGGGCTATGCGGTCATCATCG
>JAFVUT010000137.1 GCA_017502545.1 Ruminiclostridium sp. | reverse complement strand
GAGGGTGTGGACTTTTTTTGTCAAACCCGGTATACTGGAGCCAAGAATATTGACACCGGAGGTGCTTTATGGAACTCTTTCGCAAAGCCGGCCTGATGGTGGCCGACCCTGACAGCGTGACCAACGACTGGGTCCGGGAACACGGCCTGGCCCAGACCAGTGAATTCCCCTTCCCGGATCTCTACCTCCACCCGTCCCTGGCCAATGCGGCAGCGGGGGACCCCGATCTGGCCCCCTTCCTGGAGGACTGCCTGGTGAAGTTCGTCCACCACGACTACGGCAACATCATCTCCATGGACCAGCTGGAGAACTTCCTCAGCCGTGACCTGCGGAAGGAATATACCTGGATGCAGGGGATCTACGCCTCGGAAAAGTGGGGCTGGGTCCACCTGGAGGTCTTTTACGACATGGGTGTCTTCCACCTGGAGGATGCGCCCCCCCGTGACCTGGCCCTGGCCCAGAGAGCCAAGGAGCGGGAAGCAAAGTAAACAGCAAAAAGGACCTGTTCCCACGGAACAGGTCCTTTTTCGTGTTGGTTATTCGGTCCAGTCGATCTCACCCTTATCCAGGATGGCCTTGCCGGTGGTCTGGTTCACCAGGCGGAAGGCGGCCTTGCCCTCCTCCAGCTTCCAGATGTGGAGGGCGATGGGGGTGTCGGGGTAGAGGACGGTCTTCATAGCGGCGTACATCCGGGAAAGCTTCTCCGGCTGGCCGGGGAAGAGGGCGGCGGTGGCCAGACGGCACACGTAGCCGAAGGCGCACAGGTCGTGGACGAAGGGACCGTTCAGGCCCCGGCTCACGGCCACCTCCTGGTCCACGTGGACCAGGTTGGTGTCGCCGGTGAGGCGGTACAGCAGGTGCTGGGCCTTGCCGATGTGGTCCCCGCAAATCATGTCAGGGTCCCGGTGGGGGATCAGGCTCTCCCGGCGGGCCATGGGCTGGCCGCCATAGCCTCCCAGGGTGGGGAAGAGGGTGGTGCAGCGGTTGGTGCACAGGAGGGTACCGCCTTCATCAAAGACCTCCACCTGGGACTGGACGGCCATGCCCCGGCCTTCTCCCCGGTCGTAGAGGTTTTTCAGCACATCCCGGTAGACGAAGGTCCCCTTCACGGGCTGGATGGCCTTGTGGTAGAAGAACTCGTAGTCCAGGTTCACATAGGACTTCTCCGGCTGGAGTTTCTCCTCGATGACTACGGGGATGGAGGTGGGGCGGGGGATCTTGTTCACCAGGTTCACGGTCCCCCAGTAGGGGGTCACGCCGAAGGTGGGGATGCACACCATGTCCTTTTCGTAGGTGTACCGGGGCTCGGTGCCGTCGGCGCCCACCGCCAGGGCGTAGAGGGCGCAGTCCCGCCAGTTGTATGCCATGGTCCGCCATTCGGTGGCCAGGCCCGTGAGGGATTTGATTTTATTTTTCATGGTTCTTTCTCCTAACGCTGGAATGGCTCCCTCGGGGAGGAAGCTCAGTTTGCCAAAGCACGTCTTTGGCACGAGGCACTCTCTCAGGCTCCCTTGTGTAAAGGGAGCTGGCAGCGCGAAGCGCTGACTGAGGGATTGTGCGGCAGAAGCGTTGGTTTCTAGCAGAACTTGATGCGAATTCGCAGCACCTGCCGAGACAACCCCTCCGACTCGCCTGTCGGCGAGCCACCTCCCCTTACACAGGGGAGGCTTATTGTTCCTCGGTCAAGAACTCCTTCAGCGCCGCCAACCGCTTTTCTGCCACGGCCCGGCCGTGGTCGTAGGCCCGGTGGAGCTTCTCCGGGTCCCGTTCCGTCCGGCTCAGGTCCAGCGGGGCCTCGGGGCGGATGACAAAGACCTTACCCGCCCGCTCCCGGTAGCGGATGTAGGCCACCTCCCGGTTGTAGATCTCGTGGCGGCGGGCCATGGCGGCCACCACCTTGGGGTAGTCCTTCATCCGGCTGCGGATGAGGGGAAGGGCCTTGTTCTTTTTCTTCACAAAGTCCTTGGGCTGGGTCAGGACCACCACGTTTTTGTCGTACTTCCCCTCGGCAAATTTCAGGGGCAGGGGGTCCACGATGCCCCCGTCCAGCATCCAGCGGCCCTCTGCCTCCACGATGTTGGCGGCCAGGGGCATGGAGGCCGAGGCCCGGAACCAGGTCAGATCGGTCTCATCCCCGTTGGGGCACAGGTGGTAGAGAGCCTGGCCGGTGAGGACATCGGTGGTGACCACATAGAACTCCATGGGATTTTTCTGATAGGTCTCCGTGTCAAAGGGGTCCAGCTCATTGGGGATCTGCCGGTAGCAGAAGTCCGTGCCGAAGAAGTCGCCGGTCCTGATCAGGGACCGGAGGCTGGCGTAGCGGGGGTCCTTGCAGAACCGCAGATTATATCGGATGGTCCGCCCGATCTGACGGGATTTATAGTTGCAGCCGAAGACCGCACCGGCGGATACGCCCACGGCCCCGTCGTATTCAATGCCTTGCTCCATCATCACGTCGATGACGCCGGCGGTGAACATGCCCCGCATGCCGCCGCCCTCCAGGACCAGACCACGCTTCATGGCAGTCCCTCCTTTTTCGTTGTGTGTGGTTCCATCCTATCATGCAATCAAAACTTTGGCAACCCCTTGCCCATGGGGGCGTTTTGTGGCATTATGAAACCAATAGTATGAGAGGAGGCAGATCTATGCTTCACAAAGTACGATCCTTGGGCTTGCAGGGCATCAGCGGCTACGAGGTCACCGCCGAGTGTGACCTGGCCGGCGGCCTGCCCAATTTTGATATCGTGGGCCTGCCCGACACCGCCGTGAAGGAGGCGCGGGAGCGGGTCCGCTCTGCCATTAAGAACAACGGCTTTACCTTCCCGGTGGGCCGGATCACTGTGAACCTGGCCCCTGCCAATCTGCGAAAGTCGGGCACGGTCTACGACCTGCCCATCCTGGTGGGCATCCTCACCGCCGGGGAACAGCTCATCTGGCAGGATCCGGACTGCGCCTTCGTGGGGGAGCTCTCCCTGTCCGGCACCCTCCGTCCCGTGGTGGGTATGCTCCCCATGGCCCTGGCCGCCCGGGAAGCGGGCATCCGGCGGCTGTACGTCCCGGCAGACAGCGCCCCCGAGGCCACCCTGGCCGAGGGCCTCACCGTCTACCCGGTGGAGAACGTGAAGCAGCTGGCCGACCACCTGTGGGGCCGGAACATGATCGAGCCCGCACCTCCCTGGTCCGGGACCCTGGAGGATCTGCCTGTCCCCGACTTTGCGGAAGTCCGGGGCCAGGAGCAGGTGAAGCGGGCCCTGGAGATCGCCGCCGCCGGGGGACACAACCTGGCCATGATCGGCCCGCCCGGCTCCGGCAAGAGTATGCTGGCCCGGCGGCTCCCCTCGGTCCTGCCCCCCATGAACCGGCGGGAGGCTCTGGAGGCCACCCAGGTCCACTCGGTCATGGGCCTGACCTCCAAGGAGCGGCCCCTCCTTTCCCACCGGCCCTTCCGGTCCCCCCACCACACCATCTCCGCCGTGGGCATGGCCGGGGGCGGCACCCCTTACCCCAAGCCCGGCGAGATCTCCCTGGCCCACCACGGGGTCCTCTTTCTGGACGAGCTGCCTGAGTTCCACAAGGATGTGCTGGAAGTTCTCCGCCAGCCCATGGAGGAGGGGAAGATCTCCCTGGTCCGGGCGGCGGCCTCTGAGACCTATCCCAGCAATTTCATGCTGGTGTGTGCCATGAACCCCTGCAAGTGCGGCTGGTACGGCCATCCCTCGGGCCGGTGCCGGTGTTCCCCCGCCTCGGTGCGGAAGTACCTGGGCCGCCTGTCCGGCCCTCTCCTGGACCGCATCGACCTCTACGCCGAGGTCCCTGCCCTGGAGTTTGAAGACCTGGCTGACCGGAGCCCCGGGGAGGACTCTGCCTCCATCCGGGAGCGGGTGGTGAAGGCGAGGGCCATCCAGACCGCCCGGTTCGGCCCCGACGGCCCTGCCTGCAACGCCGCCATGGGCCAGGAGGAACTGAAGAAATACTGCGCCCTGGACCCGGCGGGCACCGCCATCATGAAGGGGGCCTATGAGCACATGGGCCTCACCGCCCGGAGCTACGACCGCATCCTCCGGGTGGCCCGGACCATCGCCGACCTGGACGGGGAGGAGCGCATTGCCCCCCACCACCTGGCCGAGGCCATCCAGTACCGGGAGTCCGACTATTTCCAGCGATGATTTGACAAGGAGTCCTTGTTTGTGACCAAAGAAAAGATCTTGACCAAAAACTTCTGTTTTGCCTTCCTGTCCCTTCTGTGCAGTGCCATGGTCATGTATATGCTCATGGCCACCATCACCCAGTATGCCACGGAGT
>JAFVUT010000136.1 GCA_017502545.1 Ruminiclostridium sp. | reverse complement strand
TGTCAATTTGTCCATTGAGACAACCTCCTTTTGCTGTTTCGTGCGGTTGGCAGACCTACACTTATCTTAGCATGGGAGGTTTTTCTCTGCATAGCCTTAGGCTTTCCTGAACCACTCGCATAGCGAGTGGGTTTTTTACACTAAAATAGCCATCATCTGACCGCCTTTTCCTCGTTCCTTCCCAGATTTGTCGAGCGGTCACGGGATCAAACCTCTTCACCAGTTGCCCTCCTGACATTCTGCTTCTATAACTATGCGGCCTCTCTTTTTCCTCCCGCCCATTTATTCTCCAGTGAAAAAGTGGTATAATATGGGCCTGAACAAAACCCGTTCTGATCCCCCCGATTTTTCTTGCTTTTGGGCGTTTTATTCTCTATACAAAATCCCCAGTTTTCGCACTCACCCCACCAAAGCCGAAGTACACGAAATTATTTTTCGGTGAACTCTCATTCCATCCCCAGATTTACCGCCATATCCCTTTTTTCCAATGGCATAGGAACAGAACATTTATCAAAAACTCGCCAAGATCCGCAAGGCAGTCGAGGTCATGAAAAAGGACACGAAGGCTTACGATTACATATTCACCAAGGAGGAATGAACCGTGGGATTTTCAAATGGAGCTAATTGCCGTGTGTGGGAGGTCGCCAAAATCAGCGACACCAACACCAAAATTCGTATCTCTATCAGCAGAAAGAATAAGCAGACCGGCGACTATGAGCAGGACTTTTCCGGCTATGTAAACTGCGTCGGTGAGATGGCCGCGAAGCAGGCACTGCAGTTGGAGGAGGGCGCCCGAATCCGGCTTGGCGAAGTCGACGTCACCACCAAGTACGATGGTGTCAGGCGAACGGTCTTCACCTACTTTCACGTTTACTCCTTCCAAGAGGTTGAAGACGAATAATCCCCCAAAAGATCAAGCGCCGTGGCTTTCCCAGGAATACCACGGCGCTTTTTATACCAAACAGCGGTTTTATGGGCAAACTTGTTCCGCTCATGTGCAACGAACAAGTTATCCCTCTCCATGAAAAAGCGGTGCAGCCAAACAGCTGCACCGCTTAAATTTCTTACAGGAGCATCCCGCTTCCCGAATCATGCTGGAAAAACATGACGTAATACACCGGAAGGTAGATGATCTTTCCCTTCTGGGAAACCGTCCCCTCGTTGGACAGAACGTACGCCTTTTTCACATGATAGTCCCCGTTCTGGACAAAGGTGTTCAGAGCACTGTGGACAGTATAGTCCTTGCCGGACTTGACCTCGATGGGCACAGCGGAGAGGCTGTCGTAGTCGTCCACCAGGAAGTCCACCTCACCCTTGCTGCGGTTATCGTAGTAGAACAGCTTGTGGCCGTGGGCGATCAGTTCGCTGGCCACCACAGTCTCGTAAACCGAGCCCAGGTTGATACTCCGCTGGTCGTCCAGTACCGCCCGGATGTTGTTGCCATAGAGAATTCCCGTGAGGATACCCACATCGTTCAGATACAGCTTCAGCAGGTTCTTCCCGGTGGACTCAATCAGAGGAAAGACCGGCGTGGAGATGGCCTGGACATTGAGGGCGATCCCCGCGCTGATGAGGTACTCGAACTCGTCGCTGTAGTCCCCAAAGGTCTTCCCCTTCTTGTTCTCAATGCGCTGGGCAACCACCCGCTTCTTCTTGTTCTCCATGTTGGAGGGGATCAGGTCGTACACCCGGCGGATCTTCAGTTTTCTCTCCTCATCGTACTTGGAGGCGTCCGCCCCATAGTAGTCGTGAATCTCCCCCTGGATCTCACGGACCGCCTGGATGTTCTTTTCCGCCAGATAGGAGTTCACCGCATCGGGCAGACCGCCCACCAGCAGGAACTTGCGGAAAAGGTCCATCATCTTGTTGTGCATGGGTTCATCCAGAGACTCCAGCCGCCGGAACTTTTCCCGCATGGAGGCAATGACGATCTCGTTCATGCCATTGGCATAGAGAAACTCCTCAAAATCCAGGGGGAACATCCTGATCTTGCGGATGCTTCCCATGGGGATGGAAGTGGTCTGGGAAAGGGTGACCCCTAGGAGGGACCCGCTGGCGATGTAGGTGAACCTGCCATCCTGTGACAAAAACTTCAGTAGGGTAAGCAGATGGGGGTAAGCCTGGATCTCGTCGATAAAAATCAAGGTGTTTTCCTTTTGCTTCATCCGATCACCGGCCAGCATGCTCACCTGAAGGTAGAAATCCTCCACCGTTTTGGTGTTTGCAAACAGGCGGTCCCCCAGAGAATCCTCCACCATGTTGATCTCGATATAATTTTCAAAGAGCTTACTGCCCACATGGCGAATGATATAGGTCTTTCCCACCTGTCGGGCACCGTCCACCAGAAGGATCTTGGGAGAATCAGACTTCAGGTGGGCTTCGATGGTGGACTCAATCTTACGAAACAGCATAGGAACACCTCCGGGAACAACTTTTCAAACAAATTATATCATCTATATACCAACTTTTCAATATAATTACTCCGACAAAATACCAACTTTTCAAGACCACTTAGCATCACACACAGCTCTCGAGGGGAACATCAACAAAATCCTATATCCTAACTTTGCAACCCACGAGATTTAAGAGCAATTTTATTCGAACAATCGAAATCCAATGTTGACCACAAGAAAGATGCCCTCTTATATCTCAAGTCACCTTAGGTATTTTTTCACTCCGCAGCTTGATCCTTCGAAACAGAAACTTAAACAATAAAAGGGCACTCACCGATTATTGGTGAGTACCCTTTTAACGTTGAGATTTTCACTTTCCGATTTTGACATCCTCGATCCGCATTTTTGCCATATCAATCATTACAGCCTGAGCACCTGCATCTCTTGATAAGTCCGCAATTTTACTTTGAACATAAGGGAATAATAAGGCGTAGGCATTCACATGTGCCTGTTTTTTATCTTCATCCGTATTAATTCCTTCGCACACAAAATGACCAATTCCTTCAACTACGATGTTAAACAATTGTGACGCAGAATTACTCCGAACTTCTTGTCGCAACTTAGCAATACACAACGAATTATCTTCATTGTAGCTGACATTGAAAGAAAAAGTCGACTCAAGTTCTAGAGTAGCATCTTCTTTAACGTCAACACTCAACAATATTTCTTTAAAAACCTGCTGCTTAAGACTCAAATATACCATACCACATCTCCTTTAATTGTGCATTCCCAAAGGAATCATATAAGGTTCATTTTCAGTTGATGTTGTTGCCGCATCGGAGAACCACTTCTGTGCACTTAATGCAGAACGAATAGACTGATTGCCCCTGCTATGAGTTTGCGGACTTTCAAAAATAAATCTTTTAAGTGTATCAACAGCCTCTTTTACCTTTGGGACGATATACTCGATCGTCTCTAGTCTGGCATTTTGCGCAACGATTGCATCATTAACATATTGATTTAAGCTTATATTTTCCTTTTTTGCCATTTCTACAGCAACCTTGTGAACATAAGGAGAAACTCTAACTGTGAATTTCCCGCTATACTCAATGATTTGTTCAACCGGAATATCAGGAATCGTTATTCCGTACTTTTCTGCCGTTTCCAGCCAGACTTCTTCATTTTCAGCCAACTCGTTAAGTGCAACTTCAATAGAATCTCCTTGACCAACGCACCCCTTAAGACACGGCGATTCGGCAACCCAAAATACATGCCCATCTACTTGCGTTTGATATACCTTAAATGGGTATTTCATGATTATTCCTCCCCAATTAAACCAACACGGTCAAACAAATCTTTTAACTGTTTGATATAGGCTTCGCCAACACATTTTCCATGTCTTGGAATAGGGACAATGCTGCCAGACGGGACATGGACAACTCGCATATGCTTGCCTCCGGAATCTATTATACAGCCAAAAGCAGATGCCACCTTTTCAACTTCGGAGAATGTGATGTCATTCCGCACTGGTTTGCTATAAAACTTTTCAATTAACTTTTGTATCTGGGACAATAATTACCACCCCGCTTACTCAGCATACACACATATGGTATCATATATGCCACCACGCGTCAATCCAATAACAAAATCCATATAGCTTTTTTTGCTAAAACAGGAAGGCCGAACCCAAAAGTTCGTTATAGCTCAGGAACGCTAGGGGGCGGTGGGTAATGCATATTTCAGCAAGTCAGTTTTTCTATGGTACTACAGTCTATTAAAAAGCAGATTCCATCATAATAGTCATCCTCTATATGGTAATATGGTAGACTTCAAACCCGATGCAGCACTTGTAAAGAGCATCCACCTCTTTTTGTTACACCGTCAGGCACTGCACGTGACGCTCCAGAAGCCCCTGTAAGGCAAGCTGCGCTTCAAAACGCATCTGGGCTTCCTTGCAGACATCTATCAGCACGCCTCGTTCTGCGGGCCAGGAACGAATCCCCTCCAGGTATCCTCCCCGCCGCTTATCATCCAGGATAAACGGCATCACCTCGTGGCGGAGGCATTCCTTGAGCATCAGCAGCCTACCGATACGCCCGTTGCAGTCCTCAAAGGGTCTGATTTGTTCAAACTTCACATGGAGATCCAGGATCTCGTGGAACCCAATCTCCTTCTTGGCTTCATACTCCCGGAACAGCCGATTCAGCGCCCCGGAGATCTCCTCCGGCGGTGGAGTCTTTCCGTACTTGTCAGGAGCTGCCGTCCTTCTGTAGCCAAGAGGCATCGCAGCGTGCCGCTTGTGACGACAGCCCTCACTGAGGAGCCGTGCCTGGAGCTGGTTCACCAAGGTCTGGGTCAGAGGCTTCATTGCCTCGGTCAGGATCAGATCCACACAAAGGAAGTGATTCCGTACCTCAATGATATCATTCACTTTGAGCGCTTCCCCGTTGGTGAGGATCTTGTCTGCATGGTACAGCATCTCCACCTGGTTTCGGGTCAGGCGGTTGCTGGCCATCCGACTGCTGCTGTAGACCATGTTGATCTGCAGGTAGTCGTACAGTCCGCTGTACCTGCCAGTGTCCCGCTGCTTGATGAGGGTCTTGAGGAGTCTGGGAAGTTGGACGGTCTCCCTTTTCTTCCGTGCCGGCTTTTCTGCCTCCGCCGGAAGAAACCACACTCCGTCCACCTGATATGCCTTAGGGATGCGCCCCTGGTCGCAGTAGTGGCGCACCATGCGCTCGGTCACAGCCCACTTTTCAGCGGCTTCCTGCACAGTCATTTCTTTCATTTTTACCATCCTTTCAACTGGTCGTGCGGAAATTTTCCATTCCGCGGAAATTTACGTACCGGAATACATACCGGAATCACGGCAAAACACCCTGTACCAGTTGAAATATAATGGACGAAAAGGTGTCCATTTCGTGCTGTTTTGTCCAATAAATCCAACGTTTTCGATTTCGTTCAAACCTCAGGAACCATGGCATTCAAGAGGTCAGCGGTTCAATCCCGCTTATCTCCACCAAAACAAAAGGACATCCGAAAGGATGTCCTTTTGTTTTGGTAACGGCAGGTTTGGGATCGACCGCCCGGGCAAAGCCCGGTTGCGGCGACGGAGCGCTCCGCGCATCCCAGTGCCCGCAGGGCGGCGATCCCGCCCAGAGTGCTCGAATGCCATGCAAGCACTCTCACTTCTTGGTCAGCACCCGGATCCTCTCCTCAAAATCCGGCCCCAGGATGCCCTGGTACACCGTCTCGATCTCCTTCTGGAACCCCACGGACATGTTCTGACCGTCGGTCTCCCGGATCATCCGCTTCATGAAGGAGATGCTGTAGGGGGAGTTGCCGTTGATCTTCTGAATGATCGTTTCCGCCTCCTCCCACAGGGTCTGCTGAGGGAAGCAGTAATTGGCAAAGCCCATCCGCTCGGCCTCCGGCCCGGTGAGGACCCGGTTGGTGCAGAACATATCCTTGGCCACGCCCACACCCACCCGGCGGGGCAGTCTCTGGAGGAGACCCCAGATGGGGCGGAGGGCAAACTTGCTGTGGGTATCGCCGATCTTTGCGTTTTCGCTGACGATGATAATGTCACCGGCCAGAGCCAGCTCCAGGCCACCGGTGTAGCAGTGCCCGTGGATGACCACCACCACTGCCTTGTCGCTGTCGGCCAGGCGGGCGATGACCCGGGCGTTCAGGTTCTCATCCTGGCCTTCCGCCCCCAGGACCGCCACATCATGGCCGGCGCAGAAGGACTTTCCTGACCCGGAGAGAACGATCACATGGATATCCTCCCGCTGCTCCAGCTCCTCCAGGTGCTTTTCCAGGGTCCGGAAGAGCTGGGAGTCCAGGGCGTTGAGCTTGTCCGGACGGTTGAGGGTCAGATAGCAGACCCCGTTCTTATCTTCCCGCAGGATGCAGGTCTCGTTCATGGTGATCCTTCCTTTCCTGTCCCCTTCTGCGGGGCAAAATAGTGTCTGGCCGCCCAGCAATACTGCTGTTCAAAGGCCCGGATGGCCCGGCGTGCCTTGCTCCGAAAGGGGAAAAACATATCATAGGCGTGGAACCAGTTGGGGTAGACATCCACCAGAGCCGGAACCCCCGCCTGTTTTAAATTCTCAATGTACGTGAGGGTCTCACAGTAAAAGGGTTCCATATCCCCCACAAAGGTGTAGGCCGGGGGCAGGTTCCGGTAGTCGGTCTGCCGGGCCGGAGCCCCATAGGGCGGGACCTCCTCCAGCCCCTTCAGGTAGAGTTTCCAGGCGGCATGGTTCCGCTTGGTGTTCCAGACCGGTGCATGGTTGTCCCGGGAAGAGTCCGTATCCCGATCGTCCAGCATAGGGTACAGGGGCATCTGAAAGGCGATGTTCACCTCGCCTTTGTCCCGGGCGTACATACAAAGGGCAGCGGTAAGCCCCCCTCCGGCACTTTCTCCCCCCACCATGAGCTGGTCCTCCCGGATCCCCAGCTTCCCGGCACGTTTTTTCATCCAGAGCAGGGCGGAGTAGCAGTCTTCCAGGGCGGCGGGATAGGGTGCCTCTGTGGACAGCCGGTAGTCCAGACAGACCACCACCGCCCCATACTTCTTCACAAGGGCCAGAGGCCGGGAGAAGTAGGCCATCTCCGCCATGCCCGTGGCGTAGCCGCCCCCGTGGATCCACAGGATACCGGGGCCCCGTTCCTTCCGTTCCCCCTTGGGACGGAACACAAGCAGCTTGATGTCCCGCCCGGTGGACGGGATCCTTCCGGTCACTCTGGTGTATCCCCTCATGTCATCTCCCCCTTTGATACGAAAAAGGGCGGCCTGTAAAGACCGCCGAACATTGACATATTAGCACACAAATGTCTCCCGGTCAAGACCACTCCGTCATTTTACCCTCTTTTCTCCCCCTTGCTCAATTCCCGATCGTGCAATTTGTACAAGTTCCCATCTTGTCAGGCCCCCTTCCCTGTGCTATATTGTAATCAGAAAAGGAAAAGGAATGAGTCCCATGTACAACTAAGTACCCATCCTGCAGAAAGAGAGGTTAAATTGATGTTAGATATTAAGAATTACCAGTAACCCTTGATCGTGAATGCGGTCAAGGGTTACTTTTTTTAGGCGGCGAAACTCTGCGAGGATTTAGATGACACAGGGACTGTAAAAAGTCTTTGTGCCATTTTTGTTTTCTGTGCTATAATATCGGCAGAAAGGGGGCTTGCCCATGTCACTGACAACCAGATACGGCCTTTCGGGCAATGCCCTGAAGATCATCGCCATCCTCTCCATGACTCTGGACCACATCGGGGTCCATCTCTTTCCCCAGTATCACTTCCTGCGGGTCCTGGGGCGGCTTGCACTGCCTATCTTTGCCTATATGATCGCCGAGGGCTGCCGATACACCCGAAACCCCAAAAAGTATCTTCTCACCATCCTGGCGGTGGCCGCCCTGTGTCAGACGGTCTACTTCCTGGCCATGGGGTCCCTGTACCAGTGCATCCTGGTGACCTTCACCCTGTCCATCCTGCTGATCCAGTCTATGGACCGGGCCAGGGAGCAGGAGACCCATCGGTCTGCCGTTATGACCGCCCTGATCTGGGTGGGCGTGATCTTTGTGTGCGTGGGGCTGCCCAGGCTCCTGGACCACACCGACTTCGCCATCGACTACGGCCTGTGGGGTGTGCACCTCCCCGTTCTCATCTATCAGGGCCGGGACCAAAGAGAGCGTCTCCTGCTCACCGGGGCAGGGCTGGTCCTTCTTGCCCTCTCCTTCTCCGGCCTGACCCAGTGGTTCTCCCTGCTGGCCCTCCCCCTCCTGGCTCTGTACAACGGCCAGCGGGGCAAATGGCGGATGAAGTACTTTTTCTATGTGTACTACCCCCTCCACCTGGCAGTCATCTACGGCATCAGCCTGCTGATCCCATGAAAAAAGGGCGGTCATCCGACCGCCCAACATATTTATTATACCAAAGGTTTTCCTATCTTGTCAACGCCCCCTGGTTATTTCGCTCACTTTTCTCCTCCTTGTTCAATTTCGAGTCGTGCAGTTTGTACAAATTCCCATCTTGTCAGCGCGCCACTTCTGTGCTATCATGTAGTCAATCAAAGAAAGGAATGAGTCCCATGTACTAAGCACGACCAATGGCTCAAGGTTTGAAAGAGCCACAGATCAAGTCTTCCGAAGATAGTTCCCCTGAGGAATGATGAAACGGTACTTCTACAATTTTTCTTGGCAATGGAAAGACAGATCTGATTTCAAGAAAGAGAGGTTAAAATGATGTTAGATATTAAGAATTCCCGATAACCCTTGGTTGGCAGGTAAAAGAGCTGACCAAGGGTTATCATTTTGTTGGGGTGTTTTCCCGGACAGCAAAAAAGACAGCCAAATGGCCGCCCAACGTATTTAGGATACCAAATTTCTATTCTCTTGTCAATGCAAATCCGTTAAGTCGTCCAATTTTCTCCGAGTTGTCCAGTTTTGAATCGTGCAGTTTATACAACATTCCATCTTGTAATTCCCCTACCCCCATGCTATAG
>JAFVUT010000013.1 GCA_017502545.1 Ruminiclostridium sp. | reverse complement strand
GGAGGCGGCGGTCCAGGGGAACCCGGAGGCTGCCGTGGGGAAGACCCCGTTGGTGTGATCCACGAAATAGGCGGCAAAGTTGGGGTCCTTCTCGATCTGGTCATCGGTCAGGTTCCGGGTGAGCTGGTGGATGATAGCCGCCACCATTTCAAGATGCCCCAGTTCCTCCGTCCCGATATCGGTCAGCAGGCCCTGGACCCGGGGATAGGGCATGGAGTACCGCTGGGACAGGTAGCGCAGGGAGGCCCCCAGCTCCCCATCCGGGCCACCGAAGTGCAATAGGGTACGGTTTATTCTTCCACCATTTTGATGTGCCCCCACCGCCGTTCCGTTTTGACGCTGTACTTCAGCTGATAGGTCTGCTCCCCTAGGAAGAGGGCCTGACGGATCTCTTCCACTTCTTTCGAAATGGTCTCCTTATCTGCATACCAGCCCAGGAATGTGGTGGGCTCTCCCCAGAAGGAGACACCCCCGCTGCTGACCCCATACAAGGCGTAGTGCGGGGACTGCTTTCCGCCCATCATCTTCCCGGAGGTACTGACCTTATAGCAGCTCACCACCACATTCTCATGGGGCGATGAGATCAGGATGGTTCCCGTGATACGGGACCTATCCTCCCTGCCCTCTTTGGCGATCTCCACCGCCATGAGGCTGTCCAGAGAAATATTCAGCTTGCCGGCCAGCAGGAGAAGGGTTTCCACCTCCGGGTAGCCCATGCCCTGTTCCCACTTGGAGACGGCCTGTCGGCTCACATCCAGCAGCTCGGCCAGATCTTCCTGAGATAACCCTCGTTCTTTTCTCAGTTCTTTCAGATTTTCTGCAAATCCCATGAAATGCACCTCCTGTTCTGGACCAATGATACCCCTCCATGCACACCAAAGTCTACCAACCTGGGTTTGCACTTACGCAACCTTGGGTTGCATTTCAAAAAAGGCAGCGGAACCTATGTCCCACTGCCCCGTTTGATTCAAGCCTTATATTCCGGGCACCAATAGCGGGTCTTCCCCCTGCTTCGGCGGCCATACTCGATGGCCTCTTTGGGGCAGCCGCAGATACAGGCCATGCACTGGGTACAATTCCCCTTCCAGAGAGGTCTCTTCTCCTCCATTGCGATGTTGTTCAGAGGGCAGAGCTTCTCGCACAGACCACAGCCATTGCAGTCCTCGGTCACACGGAAGGCCTTGTCCTTGACGAACAGAGGGTAGAAGGTCCGGTTGACAAAACCGCTCTTCACAGGGTCCAGAAATCCCTTCTTTCTCTGGGGGAAGGGCTCTCCCCGGGCAATGAGTCGAGCCCCTTCCTCCAGGACGGGATGGGCCGCCGCAATGATCTGTGCGGCCTCCTCTTTCTCCGGTGCCCGGAAGAGGGTGATGTAGTTCTCCGGCATGACCACACCCAGCACCCCACGGAAGGTCAGGCCCATAGCACGGCAGAGGTCTTTCAGTTCCTTTTCCGGATTTCCGATGTCATCCCCGCAGGTCATGACGAACCAGGCCTCTCTGCTCCCGGCAAATCTGCCCTGCCGAAGAAAGGCATCGAAGACCCGGGGCAGCTGCCAGGCATAGGTGGGAGCCACAAAGACCCAGGGCTTGTCCGAGGTCAGATCGGCTCGTTTCCCCTCCTTCATCCAGGCTCCCCCATCCAGGAGGTCATCTCCCAGGCGGTGGGCCAGAAGAGAGGCGGCATAGCGGCTGTTACCGGTGCCGGAAAAATACACGATCATGGGAATCCTCCTTTACCTAGTCTCGGTTTCATAAGGCCAGGTGTTGATGCCGCCGAACTCGTACACCTCTGTGTAACCCAGTTGGGCCAGGGTTTTGGAGGCGGTGACGCTCCGGTTGCCGCTGCGGCAGTAGACCAGCACCTGGGTATCCTGGGTGGGGATCACTTCCCGGGCGGTCTCCTCGGTGATCTCGTCCACCGGCAGGAGGACAGCCCCTTTGATATGGCCGCTGTCGTACTCCTCCCGGGTGCGCACATCCAGGATCACAGCCTCCTGGTTGGTGGCCATGATGGTCCGGGCCTCCTCCTGGGAGATCTGCTGGAAGGTGGTCACCACGGTCTCCTCCTGAGCCGGTTCCCCTCCCCCGCAGGCAGAGAGCAGGCAGACCAGGGCCAGGAGCATAAGCAGATACTGTTTCATTGGTCTTTCTCCTTTCGGTCCATGGTCCGCAGACGGTCCAGGATCTCCACGTCTGCCGGGCAGAAGGGCAGTTCATCCATCTCCCGGGTGGTGACCCAGCGGAGATCGTGGTGCTCCAGCTTTTGGGGTTCTCCCCGGAGGATCTTTGCATGGAAGACGGTCAGGTGGACGGTGAGGTCGGGGTACTGGTGGGTCACATCCATGAAGGGTCCTCCCACCTCCAGGGTCACCCCCAGCTCCTCCCGGCACTCCCGGATGAGGGCGTCCTCCCTGGTCTCTCCCGGTTCCACCTTGCCCCCAACAAACTCCCAGAGAAGACCTCTGGCTTTATGGGCCGGACGCTGACAGGCTAAAAATCGTTCTCCCTTCCAGATGAGGGCAGCTACCACTTCTGTCATGTTAGGTTCCTCTTATTTACAGAATAAATTCCTGTCCGTTGTAGCGGATGAAATTGACACGTTCCCGGTAAGGGGTGCTGCAGGGATCGTCCAGGAGCTTTTTGGTGATCCAGAACTCCTCCCAGCTGTGCATAGGGAAGACCTGGCGAATGTCGGCCAGCTTCATGGTGTAGTCAAAGCCCAGCCAGTAGTCCTTCTCCTGGCGGGGGTCCAGGACCAAAAAGGCCACATCGATGGTACGCCCCCGAAGGGTTTCCATCTCTTTCTTGAAATCCCGTTCCATGTCCCGGTTCCAGGGGGCAGGTTCCCCCTCCCAGTGCCACCAATGGAGGTCCCCGGCGTGGTAGATGGTCTTACCCTCCACCTGGATGAGAAAAGCCACACCGGAGTCGGTGGAGGTCAGAGTCTCAATGTGCAGGCCGTGGAGGTCCAGGGTCCGGCCTCCCCCCAGCCGGAAGACGTGTTCCTCGTCAATGGCATAGGCCGCCTTACGCTTGGCGGACAGGCGGATGCAGCTGCCCAGGATATACCAGGTCTCCTCCATGCCCAGCTTAAAAACCTCCGGGGAATAGTGGTCCCCGTGATGGTGGCTGTTGAACACATATAAGGGCTTGGACCGGTCGATCTCCGGAAATGTGCCGGTATACCAGTCAAAAAGAAGGGTGCAGGTCTCCAGCTCCACCAGAAAGGAGCTGTGATACAGGAAGGTAATGCGCATAAAATCTCCCCCTTTCCTTTGGTTCAGTTTACTGTATCCCCCGGAAAAAGTCAATCGGGACAGGTTCCCGGCATAGGATGACCGGAAAGGAGGTCGATACCATGGCCGATACCGGTACGCTCATCGTCCGGACCTTCACCAGCCGGGGAGAGCTTCCTGTCCGGGATGCT
>JAFVUT010000135.1 GCA_017502545.1 Ruminiclostridium sp. | reverse complement strand
TGGGGAGCGGCCCCTTTGGGCGGCTGCGCCTGACGGTGGAGTATGAGGAAACGGAGCAGCTCACGGGCCATTTCCTGTGCCTGTCCGGGTGGAGCCAGCGGGAACCTAAGTTGAAGATCACCGACCAGTACGGCGGGGTGACCATCCAGGAGACCCGGAGCCTGGTGGATCTGAGCCACTATGTCCCCTGGGAGGACATGGCGTACGAGTATGAGGTGGAAGCCGCGGAGGAGGTCTATGAGGAACACCACGTGGAGGAGTATCATGAGTGATACACCAATAAGCTCTCCCTCCGGGAGAGCTGGATTCGACCGCAGGGAGAAGACTGAGAGGGTGAATCTCTGCTGATGCAGGACCACGCAACGTATCTGCCCTCTCCGTCAGTGCTTTGCACTGCCACCTCTCCCGGAGGGAGAGGTTATAAAAACCCCTGACCATCGGTCAGGGGTTTTCTGTGTCTCAATACGGAATGGTAATACTCACCGAGCACCGCTCCTCGTTCAGGGTATACCACACGCTCCCGCCCAGAGTCAGACCGGCCCCCGTGTGGTGGTCGGCTGCCTCCAGCAGGGTGTGGACCTCCCCCCGGGTGAAAAGGGCGTTCACCGCCTGGTCATAGTACCCCGGGGCGATCTGCACCGATGCCTTGGGTTTGCCCGCCAGGATGGCCCCTTCCAGGGCGGAGACGATGCCGTCCGGATCGTAGGTGGGCAGGTACAGCCCCTCATGGCGGTAGTAGTTCAGCCCCTCAAAACAGCAGTCGGGGAGGGCCACCGTGTCATCCGGGGTGTGGGTGAGGAGGAGATCCTCCGTGGTGAGGCCGAAGTAGTCGTAGCTGGGACCCTGGTCCGGGTCGGCCCCTTCATAGACCGGGTCCCCCCAGGTCACGTCCATCCAGGTGGGGACTCCGTCGATCCACACTAAGTTCCAGGCGTGGGTCTCACCCCCGGCCTGGCCGGTGATGTAGGCGCAGTCCATGCCCAGGCCGTTCAGGAGATACTGGGCGGTCTTGGCGTAACACCCGCAGAGGCCCTGCCCATCCACCATGATGTTCACGATGGAGTTGTCCGCCACGGTCTGGTAATCGGCGTGGCCGATGATGTACTCGTAGGCGTACAGGGCGGTATCCCACTGGTCCCCGTCGTCAGGCAGGCCCGCCATAAAATCGGCCGTCCACTGGTCAATCCGGGCCTGGACCTCCGGCCGATCCCCGGCAGATACGGCGTAGTTGGGGATATAAGCCGCCTCCAGGGGTTTGTCACCCAGATAGGAGGTCTCGATCTGGCCGGTGCCCGAGAACCAGAAGAGCTCCGGGTAGTCCCGGTCTACGGCACGGATGGCGGTCTCGATCATGGCCGAGTCGGGGTAGAGGCCCTCGATCCGCTCTGCCTGGTCCCGGAGCCCTGCCAGGAGCCGGTCATAGAGGTACTGCTCCTGAGGGGCCAGCTGGGACTTGGTGTACCGGAAGCCGTCCTCGGGGGAGACGTAATCCGCCGGAGGGGGTTCCACCCCGCCGCAGGCTGTGAGAACCAGCATCAGCAGCAGGGTGGGCAGTAATTTCTTCATGCTTTCCGCTCCAGGACCTTGCGGACGGCGGCCACAATGCCCTTGGCGTTCAGGTCGTAGGCGTTCATCAGGGCCTCGGGGGGACCGGACTGGCCAAAGGTGTCCCGGACGGAGACGTTCTCCATGGGAACGGGCTGGCCCTTCACGATGACCTCGGCCACGGCGCTGTACAGGCCCCCGGCGGTCTGGTGCTCCTCGGCGGTGACCATGCAGCCGCACTCTCGGGCAGCGGTGAGGATGGCCTCCTCATCGATGGGCTTGATGGTGTGCAGGTCGAAGACCCTCAGGGAGAGCCCCTCTTTTTCCAGCTCCTCGGCAGCCACCATGGCCTCGTAGACCATGGCGCCGCAGGCGAAGACGGCGCAGTCGGTGCCCTCCCGGACCAGGCGGGCCTTGCCGATCTGGAAAGGAGTGCTTTCGTCGGTGACCACGGGGACGGCCTCCCGGCCGAAGCGGAAGTACACGGGGCCGTCGATGTCGGCGGCGGCGATGACCGCCTTCCGGGTCTCCTCGCTGTCGCAGGGGGCGATGACCGTCATCTTGGGCAGGACCCGGGCCAGGGCGATGTCCTCCAGGGCCTGATGGGTGGCCCCGTCAGGGCCCACGGAGATGCCCGCATGGGCACCGCCGAAGCGGACTTTTAAGTTGTTGTAGCACACGGTGGTGCGCATCTGGTCAAAGGCGCGGCCGGAGAGGAACACGCCGTAGGTGGACACATAGGGGATCATGCCGCCCAGGGCCAGGCCTGCGGCGGTGCCCACCATATCCTGCTCGCTGATGCCCAGGTTGTAGAAGTGGTCGGGGTACTGGTCCCGGACCCAGTTGGTCCGGGTGGAGGCGGCCACGTCAGCGTCCAGCACCAGGATGTCCTCACGGGTCTTGCACAGTTCCAGCAGACCCAGGCCGTAGCCGTCCCGCTGGGGGATGTATTTCACGTCTTTCATGGCGATTCCTCCTTTACACGATCTCGGCCAGGGCAGCGGCCAGCTCTTCCTTGTTGGGGGCCTTGCCGTGCCAGCCGCACTGGTTCTCCATGAAGGAGACCCCCTTGCCCTTGACGGTCTTGGCCACGATGACGGTGGGCTTGCCCTTGGTGGCCTCGGCCTCCCGGAAGGCGGCCAGCAGGGCCTCCAGGTGGTGGCCGTCGCAGGCGATGACGTGCCAGCCGAAGGCACGGAACTTGTCGGTGAGGGGTTCCACCCCCATGATCTCGGCGGTGGTGCCGTCCAGCTGGACCCCGTTGTTGTCCACGATGGCGCAGACGTTGTCCAGGCCGAAGTGGGCGGCGGTCATGGCGGCCTCCCACACCTGACCTTCCTGGACCTCGCCGTCACCCATGAGGCAGTAGGTCCGGCAGGCCTTGCCCTGCTTCTTTGCGGCGAAGGCTAGGCCGTTGGCCACGGACAGGCCCTGGCCCAGGGAGCCGGAGGAGCAGTCCAGGCCGGGGAGCATATGCATGTGGGGGTGACCCTGAAGGGGGGACCCCAGGGAGCGCAGGGTGGGGAGGATGGCGGGGTCAAAATAGCCCTTCCGTGCCAGGACGGCGTAGAGGATGGGGGCGGCGTGACCCTTGGAGAGGATGAACCGGTCCCGGTCGGGGTCACCGGGATTGGCGGGGTCCACCTGCATCACGTCGAAGTAGAGGGCGGTGAGGATCTCCACAGCGGACAGAGAGCCGCCGGGATGGCCGGAACCGGCTGCGTGGATCATCTCCAGCACATCCTGCCGGAGCTGACGGCAAACGGCGGAAAGGTCGGTGTGTACCATATACAAAAAACCTCCTTCTGGTTTGTTTTTTCCTGGTTATAAGGTAACATAATAGGTGGGAGTTGTCAATGAATTGGGGGTTCCTTCCAGGGAGGTTGCAAAAAGACAGGATTTCCCTTATACTATAATAAATAGAATTTATCCGGGGACACCAGGCGTATACCATGTCGGTAGGTTACAATCCCTCAGTCTTTTGCCTGCGGCAAAATCCAGCTCCCTTTACACAAGGGAGCCATGAGGTTCGTACTCGCCTCAGCCTCCCTTGTGTAAAGGGAGGTGGCTCGCCGTCAGGCGAGTCGGAGGGATTGTAGACTCAAAGGGTTTTGCTTTCGCTGGTTTATACGCAGTTCCCGTCGTTTCCCCATACATCCCCCCGAAAGGAGTTTTCCATGCACGCCATCCCTGCCCTCATCACCGACCTGACCGTCATCCTGGTCCTGGCGGCCATCACCACCATCCTGTGCAAAAAGATCAACCTCCCCTCGGTTCTGGGCTACATCCTGGCCGGCTTCCTGGCCGGACCCGTGGTGGACTTTCTCCCCACCGTCCAGAACATGGAGTCCGTGGAGGTCTGGTCGGACATCGGTGTCATCTTCCTGATGTTCGGCTTAGGCCTGGAGTTCTCCATCCACAAGATGGGGGAGGTGGGTGTCCCCGGCTTCCTGTCTGCCGGCATCCAGGCTCTGGGCATGGGAGTCCTGGGCTTCTTCATGGGTATCCTCATGGACTGGGGGTCCATGAACAGTATCTTCCTGGGGGTCATGCTGGCCATGTCCTCCACCATGATCACCATGAAGAGCATCCAGGACCTGGGCATGAAGGACCGGAAGTTCTCTGACCTGGCCATGGGCACCCTGGTCATCGAGGACATCATCGCCATCTTCGCCATGGTCATTCTGTCCACCATCGCCGTGTCCCAGTCCATCAGCGGCATTGCCCTGGCCGCCCAGATGGGCCTGCTCATCTTCTACCTGGCCCTGTGGCTCATCCTGGGCATCTTCCTGCTGCCCAGCCTCATGAAAAAGCTGGTGATCCTCATGAACGAGGAGGTCCTGCTGGTCTTCTCCCTGGGGCTCTGCTTCCTCATGGCCGTCCTGGCCGATGCCATCGGCCTGTCCACCGAGCTGGGTGCCTTCCTGGCTGGTTCCCTCCTGGCGGGCACCGTCCACGTGGAGAAGATCGAGCACCTGGTGACCCCCTGCAAGAACCTCTTCGGCGCGGTCTTCTTTGTGTCCGTGGGCTTCATGGTCCAGCCCTCCATGATCGCGGAGCACATCCTTCCCATTCTCCTCATTTCTGTGGTCGCTATTGTGGGCAAGCTGGTCCTGCTGACCCTGGGCGGCCTGGCCGCCGGTCAGGACCTGGATGTCTCCCTCCACGCGGCAGCCTCCCAGACCCAGGTGGGTGAGTTCTCCTTCATCATCGCCTGTCTGGGCCAGTCCCTGGGGGTCACCGGGGCCTTCCTGTATCCCATCATCGTGGCCGTGTCGGTGCTCACCACCTTCACTACCCCCTTCCTCTTAAAGGCGGCGGATCCCATGACCCGCTTTCTGAAAAAGACCCTTCCCGCCAGCTGGCTGGTGGCCCTGGACAACTACTGTAGGAATCGCCAGGCCCAGAAGCCCGGGGAGGACCGGGATCAGATCCTGTACTTAAAGAGCTACTTTACCACCATGGCCTTTTACGGCATTCTGGCGGCGGGCACCATCCTGCTGGGTGTCCGGGTGCTGCTGCCCACCCTCACCGATCTGCTGGCCGACAGCCCCATCTCCCCCAAGGTGGTGACCTGCCTGGCCATCTACCTGGTGCTGGCCTTCCTGCTGCCGGCCATGCTGCGGATCAGGAAGCGGACCTTCACCGCCCTTTGGCTCAAGAGCGTGTACAACCGTCTGCTGCTGATCCTGCTCCTCCTCTTCCGCATTGCGGTGGTGGTCTTTCTGGCCGTCCTGCCTGCCGTCCTCATCTCCCATGCCAGTGCCCTGTGGCTGGCCCTGGGGTTCGTCCCGGTGGTCCTGTTGGCGGTGAACTCCGGCAAGCTGGCCGGCCGATACCTGGAGTTCGAGGCCCGGTTCCTGGCCAACCTCAACGAGCGCCGTCTGGCCGAGCGGTTCGGTCAGGAGGGGGAGGAGGCCCACCACTGGCTCACCGAGCAGCTCTGCGTGCTCCCCCTGGACATCCCGCCCCTGTATGCGGGGGGCGGTCTCACCCTGCGGGAGCAGGGCTGGGGCCGGGACGACCACATCAGCATCATCAAGATCATCCGGGGTAAGGAACATATCAACATCCCCGACGGAGACCTGAAGCTCCTGGCGGGAGACCGGATCATGGCTATGGGTTCCCAGAAGGACCTGGAGAACTTCTGCTTCAAGCGGTCCACCGAGGGGGTCCGGCCCGTGAAGGGAGCCGTCCTGCGCACCCTGAAGGATTACATCGAGAGCCAGGAGACCGGCCCCAAGGCCCACCAGCTTCTCTGCGTGGGCGTGGAGCTGGAGAAGGAGATGCCCCAGGCAGGCAGAGCCCTCCGGGACTCCGGCATCAAGGAGGAATGGAACGCCTTCCTCATCGGCCTGGAGCGTGACCTGCTGCCCATCCCCAACCCGGACAAGAACCTGACCCTCCGCCAGGGGGACCTGCTGTGGGTCATGGGCAGCCAGGAGATGGCCGCGGCATTGATGCAGAGAGGACTGCTGGACTAAGGCAGTGCAAACCTGCTGCGTTTACAACCCGTCAGGCTCCCTTGTGTAAAGGGGGCGACGCGTTAAGAAAACATGCCGGTGGCATGTTTTTAGCCAAAGCCGGGAGCAATCTATGATTGCGACCTGGGCCGAAGGCTGGCACGGCGAAGCCGTGACTGAGGGATTGTAACTTTGCAGGGCTGCACTCACGTTTCCCTCAAAATCGTTATCGCCCCACAACGAAACACCCCCTCTGTCCCAAAGGACGGAGGGGGAATTACTTTTGCATTTTTATTTTTTGAAACGTGTACGTTTGCGTACACGAACCCCGGGTTTTTCGCCTATATATAAAAGGAGGTTTTGCCTATGACAGAAAACCCGGGGGTCAAGCTGGTCCCCTTCCGGCGGGAAACCCAACTGACCCGCTACCTGGCCCTGCCCAAGGAACTTCTGAAGCTGGACCTGTCCCCCACCGCCATGGTGGTCTACGCCCTCCTCCTGGACCGGGCCAATCTCTCCCAGAAGAGCGGCTGGACGGACGGGAAGGGGAGGGTGTATGTGCATTTTACTTATGAGAGCATCGCCATGTATATGGGATTCAGCGAAGCCACCGCCCGGCGGGCCATGAAGGAACTGGAGAGGAAGGAACTCATCTACAAGGTCCCAACGGGCTACATGAAACCCTATCAGATCTATCTTCGGATCCCGACGGGTTCTGTGGATAACCTGGTGGAAAACATCTGTGCAGAAAGTGCCTGATTGCAAAACTGCAAGGAGCTTTTTTCAAGTCTGCACCCAGCTTTTTGCAAAAATGACCCCCTAATAACCTGAGAGAGTAACCTGAGAAGAATAACTTAGAACCTTGCCTGTTCTTCCTTATGAGGGGAGAGAGAATGAAGCCTCCCTCTTGGAGGGAGGTGGCTCGCCGCAGGCGAGACGGAGGGAGTTTGTAACTATGAGGTTATGCAAACTCCCCCAGTCAGCTTCGCTGCCAGCCCCCTCTGGGAGGGGGCCTTGGCCTTTATTCCTTCGGCCCATCCACCAGGTTCCCCTTCCGGTTCAGGGCGTGGACCATCTGGTCGATCTGCCTGCCCACGAACTCCACCTCCCGCCACAGCTCCTGGGCGGAGATGCGCAGGACACCGGCCCGGAGGGCGGTCAGCTGGATGAGACCATCGGAGGAGGCCACCCGGACAGAGTAGTTCTTGCCGATGTCTGTCACCAGCTTCTCGATGAACATATCGCCGGTCTCGTCCTGCTTGGTGTAGACCACGTGGATGTTGTGGTAGTCCGACCGGCTGCCCTGGCCGCCCTTGACCTTGTAGCCGTCAAAGACCACCACCAGGCGGCATTTCTTATACCCGCAGTAGTTGCTCAGGATGTCCAGCAGCCGCTGACGGGCGGCGTCCAGGTTGTCCCGGGCGATGTCCTTGAGCTCCTCCCAGGCGAAAATGATGTTGTAGCCGTCCACGATCAGGTACTGCTGCTTGGGAGGGGCGATGGTCCGCTTGGGGACGGAGGTGGTCTTCTGGTTCAGGAACTGGCGGGTCCGGTCCTTGATGGGGCCGAAGGTCCGCTCAAAGATGGCCTCCAGCTCCTTCTCGTCGATGTCCAGGTTCTTGGTGAAGACCCGGGGGACCACCGGCTCCTCCTGGGGCTGGCCGTCGGGGCGGAGGCAGCTCTCCAGGTGCATGTACTCGGGGACCTTGTCCCACTTGACGGTGAAGCCCGCCCCGTGGGCGCAGAAGACCGAGTCGGGGGTGTGGTCCAGGTCGGCCTCCGGCTGGTAGCCCATGGCCTCCACCACCTGCTTCTGGTTGTGGCAGGGGGCATAGCCGTGGAGGGAGCAGGAGAACCGGCCCCGGCCGTGGGTGTAGGCCGCCACCTCCAGGGGGTAGTCCTTCATGGCGGCCACGGGAGCCGTGCCCGTGAGGATGGCCCGCTCTCCGTCGCTTTCGGGCGGGGCGAAGGTGCCGGACATGGCCTGGAGGTCGCTGATGGCCCGGCCCAGCTGCTCGGCGGGGAGCTCCAGCCGGAACTCGTACCAGGGCTCCAGCAGGACGCTTTTGGCCTGCATGAGGCCCTGACGGACGGCACGGTAGGTGGCCTGGCGGAAGTCGCCTCCCTCGGTGTGCTTCAGGTGGGCCCGGCCTGCCGCCAGAGTGATCTTCATATCGGTGATGGGAGAGCCCGTGAGGACCCCCAGGTGGGAACGCTCCTCCAGGTGGGTGAGGATGAGCCGCTGCCAGTTCCGGTCCAGCAGGTCCTCCGAGCAGTTGGTCTCGAAGACCAGGCCCTGGCCCTGGTCCAGAGGCTCCAGGATGAGATGGACCTCGGCATAGTGGCGGAGGGGCTCAAAGTGGCCCACGCCCTCCACGGTGTCGGCGATGGTCTCCTTGTAGAGGATGCGGCCCTCGTCCACCTCCACCTCCACGTCGAACCGTTCGGCGATGAGGCTCTTGAGGACCTCGATCTGGACCTGGCCCATGAGCCGGGCGTGGATCTCCCGGGTGCGGGGGTCCCAGAGGATGGAGAGAAGGGGATCCTCCTCCTCCAGCAGCCGCAGCTTGGGGAGGATCACCTGGGGGTCGCAGTCGGGAGGGAGGACCAGGCGGTAGGTGAGGACGGGCTCCAGCAGGGGAGGGGCCGCCGGTGACTCGTGGCCCAGACCCTGGCCGGGGTAGGTCTCGGTCAGGCCCGTGAGGGCGCAGACCTGGCCTGCCTTGGCCACCTCAATGGCATCGAATTTGGAGCCGGAGTAGAGCCGGACCTGGGTGACCTTCTCCTCCAGGCTGTCCTCCCCCCGGAGGGGATAGTAGGCCAGGGGAGAGCGGACCTTCAGGGAGCCGCCGGTGACCTTCACATAGGTGAGCCGTCCCCCCTGGGGGTCCCGGGCGATCTTAAAGACACGAGCGCCGAAATCCTCGGGATAAACGGGGTTTTCTGTAAACTGGGTGAGACCCTGGAGGAAGTCCTCCACGCCCTCCATCTTGAGGGCCGCCCCGAAGAAGACCGGGAAGAGCCTGCCCAGACGGATGAGGCCGGAGATGTCCCGGGTGGGGAGGCTCCCCTCCTCCAGGTACTTGTCCAGGAGGGCCTCGTCCCGGAGGGCGATGGTCTCCAGCCAGTCATCCCCCCGGTGGGTGAAGTCCACGCAGCCCTCGTCCAGGTGTTTGCGCAGGTCGGCCATGAGCCGGGTGGCCCCGTTGGTGGGCAGGTCCATCTTGGTGACGAAAACAAAGGTGGGGATCTGGTTCCGGCGCAGGAGCCGCCACAGGGTCTCGGTGTGGGCCTGGACCCCGTCGGTGCCGCTGATGACCAGGATGGCGTAGTCCAGCACCTGGAGGGTGCGCTCCATCTCGGCGGAGAAGTCCACGTGGCCGGGGGTGTCCAGGAGGGTCACGGACAGGTCGGGGGTCTGGAAGATGGCCTGCTTGGAGAATATGGTGATGCCCCGGGCACGCTCCAGGGCGTGGGTATCCAAATAGGAATCCCGGTGGTCCACCCGGCCCAGCTTCTGGATGGTGCCGGCGGCGTAGAGCAGGGCCTCGGAGAGGGTGGTCTTGCCCGCGTCCACGTGGGCCAGGATGCCGATAACAAGTCGTTTCATCATGAATCACCTCAAAAGAAAGGTAATATCTTATTATAGCAGAAAACAGGTAAAAGAAAAAGCCCTCCGTCCCGAAGACAGAGGGCTCAGCGGCATAAAAAGCCTCGCAGAGTTTGCTGTCCGCAGACAGCAAATCAAGTTGTATCATGTTTTCCGATGACATGCGCATCGGAAAACATACTGCTCAGCCTGCCAGTGTGCCCGAAGGGTGCGCGCAGCAGGCTGCAGGTCCCTCTGAAACCGAACCTTGGCGGAGCCTGAGGTTTGGTTTCACTGACCCGGGCCCAGGCTCACCATGAGCCGCCCCAGGCAGGACCGGATGAGCCGCCGGGTGGGCTTGTCCAGGTTCCGGTAGGCGTGGACGAAGGCCCGGGTGTTTTCCGGCAGATTTTCGGCGATCTCCGTGAGGGTCTTGGCATCATTGGCCGACAGCAGGTAGAAGATCAGCTCCACAAAGGCCTCCAGCTCCCAGGGGGCCAGGGACTCCATCCACCGGTGAAGGGACTTGGCCGACTTCTGCCCCAGGACCGACCGGTGGGCCCGGAAGCGGAAGGCCGTCCCCCGGACCTCCCAGGTGAAGGGGTCGTGCTGGCCCTGGATCCCCGAGCCGTGGCTGTGGATCACCAGGAACTGCCCCGTGGGGTGGAGGAGGGTGCCCACGATGGAGGCCTGGGGCACATAGACGTCGATCTTGTGGAGCTGGTTCCGGTAGGCCTTGCCGGAGGTCAGGTCCCGGGCAAAGCCGGGGCCGTCGAAGCTGTCCACCAGGTGGATGCGTGCCCGGACCAGGGGGGGAGCCTGAATGGCTGCCCACACGGCCAGATTTCCTCCCTTGGAGTGTCCCCCAAGGCGGAGTTTTCCCGGGAGTTTCCCGGCAACTTTTTCAACATAGGCCGCCGCCAGCTCCTGGCCGGGGACGGGGAAGTGGTAGGCCATGGAGAAGGATTCCTTCCAGCCCACCAGGGTGTCGTCGGTCCCCCGGAAGGCCAGGTAGAGGGTGCCGTCGGGGAGCAGATAGGTGAGGGCGGCGAACTGACAGTCCCGGCTTTCGTCCAGGACGCTGGCATAGCAGCCCAGCCGGACCCGGCTGTACCGGGGGGCCCGGGCGGCCTTCAGCAGCAGCTCGGGGATCCGGGCGGCCATGACGGGACCGGTGGCGGCCCAGTCCTCCTTTTGGGTGAGCCGCTGAACGGCCCGGTGGAGGGGCAGGGCCTCTTCCGAATCCAGACCCGGCAGGATCCCGTCAAAGTCCCCGTAGACACACACCGACAGGATGAGGCTGTCGATCTCGTTGAAGGGGACCAGGGAGAAGGGGAGCCGCCCGTAGTCGTTTAAGTAATCCAGGCAGTTTTTGTAGGACATAGAGGATACCTCCCGGCGGGCTTAGTAGCCCAGCTCCTCCCCGATGATGACCACTTCGCACTCCTTCACGCCGCCCATTTTGTGCCACAGGACGGTGAGGCCGTTGCAGATGCGTTCGGGGCTCTTGCAGTCAAAGCATTTGATCTCATCACCCTGGGCGCAGGGGGTCTTGCGGTTCAGGCGGCGGGCGTTTAAGGGGGAGGCGATGTTTCGGGCCCGCCACAGGGCCTGGTCATAGTCGGGGGCGATCTTGTTGACCCCGGCGATGAGGACCACCTTTTCCCGGTCATAGAGGGTGGCGGAGATGCGGTTGCCGGTGCCGTCGATGTTGATGATCTCGCCGGTCTCGGCGATGCCGTTGACGCTGGAGAGGTACACCTGGGCGGCGGCTGCCTGGGCCAGGGTCTCGGGACCGGGGACCTCCCAGTGCCAGGCCACGGTGTTGTTCTCCTTCAGGCGGTCATAGAGGCCCATGTGCTTGATGGTCATGGACCCGCCGATGCCCACGGTCTTGCCCCGGATGGAGGCGCACAGATAGTCGGCGGCCTCCTGGGCGGTGGGGAAATAGCGGTAGGTGAAGCCACGGGCTTCCAGATTCTTCTGCAGCAGTTCCAGGTTCATGTTGGGACCTCCTTGTTGGATTTGATAGGTTGATTTTATCATACCAACAGGGGGTTGTAAAGGAGGGGGTGGGAATCGCCCCTACGACAAGGAGCATTGCGGGAAACCCCTTGGCTCTCCCTCCGGGAGCGCGACGCGTGAAGAAAACATGCCGGGGGCATGTTTTTAGCCAAAGCGGGAAGCAATCTATGATTGCGACCCGAGCCACAGGCTGGATTCGACCGCAGGGAGAAGACTGAGAGGGCGGGTATCTGCCGATGCGGGATAGCGCAACGTGGAAGCCCTCTCCGTCACGGCTTCGCCGTGCCACCACTCCCGGAGGGAGAGGCAAGAGACTGGCCCTTTGGGGAGTGTTCTGTCCGGCGTGAGCAGGGCCCTTCAGAGAGCTGGGCCGATGAGGGCATGGCCCAGGCCAGCCTCTCTTGGCCTTCGGCCAATTCACCTTCTCGGCCCCTACAGGCAGAGTTCCATGCCACGCAGGTTGGAGATGTAAGGGCGGATAGAAAAAAAGGAACGGTGCTTCGGCACCGTTCCTTTTCATACTGCTTAGTCGCACTTGCAGTCCTGCTCCACCGGCAGGGCGTAGCGATGGGTGTAGGCCTCGTGGTAGAGGTCGAAGCTGTGGTGGCGGACCTCCTTGAGGCTGGTGATGTAGGCGTGGGGGTCG
>JAFVUT010000134.1 GCA_017502545.1 Ruminiclostridium sp. | reverse complement strand
TGTTGATTGTAATGAGGGTCCACCCGTTCCCATTCCGAACACGGAAGTTAAGCTCATTTACGCCGAAGATACTTGCCTGGAGACGGGCCGGAAAAATAGGTAACGCCAACACAAAAGAGACAGTCGCAAGGCTGTCTCTTTTTTTGTCCTGTTGGAAAAGGCAAGCCTTTTCCAACATAAAAGTTTGCGGTCTGCTGTGCGCGCCCATTGGGCACACTGGCAGACCGGGAGGTGTTTTCTGGCACGCACATGTCGCGCCAGAAAACGGATTTTATTTTATTTCGCCGTTGCGACGGCGAAACTCTACGAGGTTTTTGATAAGTGCTTTTCTTCTCAAAGATTTCTGTTTGCAAAAAAGTGAGGACTGCCCAGGCAGTCCTCACTTTTTTTCTCAATTAAATTTCGCCCTTCAGGTTCTTCACCCAGGCTTCTGCAAAGGTGGTCATACCCTGTGCGTTGGGGTGGATCAGGTTGATGGACTCATAGGCCACACCCTGGGCGGCCAGATCAGCCAGGTTGACACCGGCTTCCCTGACGCATTCGCGGATGAGTTCGTTGTACATCTCCATGTTGTCCAGGACTTCGGGCTTGACCATTTCATAGAGGATGGGGCCCTTGGACTTGACCAGGGTGCCGCACCAGATCTGGGCCTCGGGGAAGAACTTTTTCAGGTTTTCGATCATCTTGGCATAGTCCCGGCGGAAGGGCTCGGCTTCGACGTCATCGATGATATCGTTGATGCCGGTGTAGACCAGGATGATCTCGGGGGTCACATCACCCACGGCCAGCTTGCGGATGCGGCCGGGGAGGAAAGCGGGATACTGTGCGGTCATGCTGACGTGGGAGTTCAGAGCAGCGCCGTTGCCCACGAAGGAACCGCCCATCATCTGGGTGACCTGCATCCACCAGGTGCCCTCGGCGGTGCCGAAGCCGGCGGTCTTGGCGGTACGATCGGAGTAATAGCTCAGGGTGTTGTCGGTGTATCCGGCGAAGGTGCTGATGTCATCGCCGTGAACGGAAATGCGAGGGGAAACGTATTCAGACATGGGAGACCCTCCTGTTTCTAAGTAGTATATATTGCAGATTCAAAGCCGGGCTTTGTTGTTTCTCAGGTTCCATCATAGCAAATGGATGGAGCGGATGCTGCTGCATCGGCATCATTTTGAAAAAGAAAGTGATACCTCGCACTGCTCTAACATTAAATATAGCACAAGTACAATGTAAATGCAATGGTGGAAGGACCATCCTGTCAGGGAATCCGTGGGATTTTCCTGCCTTGCAGGATACCGGTTCCTATTATATAATGGGAAAAAACATTCCCGGAGAGGAGTATTGATATGAGCGATTATTTGAATGTGATCTCCCTGGCCGGTCTGGCCCCGGAGGACCGTTTCCCCACCTGGCGGGTCGTCATGGAGCGAAAGGCCCAGGGAGCGGAGACCTTTGAGATCCACTGCTGGGATCAGGATGCAGAGGGGATGGAGCTTGCCCTTCAGTATGGTGAGTACAAGGACGTGAACTGGCCCAACGGCAAGGTGATCACCGGTAAGGTGACCGAGGAATTCATCCACATGCTGACCCATCAGCCCAAACCCGAGAGCACCGACCTCTACGATAAGATGACCCCCTTCTTCTCCATTTTCTTCGACAACGGCTTCTCTAGCGAGCACTACGGCACGGAGATGTATGTGTGGATGGACGAGCCCGATTGGGGGGACGAGGACGACGAGTAAATTGGAATTCCATGAAAAATTGCAGGAGCTGCGAAGGCAGAAGGGGCTGACCCAGGAGGAGCTGGCCCAGCAGCTCTATGTGTCCCGGACGGCCATTTCCAAGTGGGAGTCAGGGCGGGGTTACCCCAGCATCGAGTCTCTGAAAGCCATTGCGGCATTCTTTTCTGTGTCCATCGACGGGCTGTTGTCCGGAGATGAGGTGCTGACCATCGCAGAGGAAGATCACAGAGAAAAGGAGCGGCATCTTCGGGACCTGGTCTTTGGGCTCCTGGACTGCAGCGCCGCTTTTCTTCTCTTCCTGCCCATCTTTGGAAAGCAGGTGGATGGCGTCATCCGGGGTGTCTCCCTGCTGGGGCTGACCGAGATCGCCCCCTATCTGCGGACAGCCTATTTTGTCTGCATTTCGGGCATGGTCCTGACCGGCGTTCTGCTTCTGGCCCTGCAGGGGTGTCGGCATGGGATCTGGCAGAGGAGCAAATACAAGCTGACCTTCCTGTTCAACGGGGGCGGCCTCCTTTTGTTTATCGTCAGTTTACAGCCCTACGGCGGGGTTTTTCTCCTTCTGTTCCTGGTCATCAAGGTACTTTTGCTGGTCAAACGGCCCTGACACGGTTGGTGTCGGGGATGTGACGGACCGATCCTTGTCTTTGGTTCGACTCCTTTTTACCCTGTATGCAGGCGGAAGCCAATACAGACAAAAGGAGTTTGACCATG
>JAFVUT010000012.1 GCA_017502545.1 Ruminiclostridium sp. | reverse complement strand
GGGAGCTGGCAGCGCGAAGCGCTGACTGAGGGAGTTTCCTTTTGCCCGTTTAACTCCCTCCGCCCCTTCGGGGCACCTCCCTCGGGGAGGGAGGCATATTTCTACGACAAAAATCGCTGTGGTATTACCACAGCGATTTTTCTTCTTGACATACCTCGCCATTCTAGGTATACTATACCTAGATGCACTAGGTATAGCCAGAAGGGAGGCACTCCATGCACGACAGATTTCATCAGTACAGCCACAACGTGGCCCAGTATGTCCGCCACGCCACGGGAAAAGAAAAATCTGCCATTCGGAAGGAACTGACCGACCACATGGAAGACCACGCCCAGGCCCTCCTGGACGGGGGCTTCCCGGAGGATCACGCCTGCCGGGCGGCTGTGGAGTCCATGGGTGACCCGGAGACTGTGGGCAAGGCCCTCAACAAGGAATACCCCCTTCGGTGGCTCCTTCTCTCCTGGCTGATCTGGCTGGTCGTCCTGGCGATGGCCCTTGTGCTGGTCCTGGCCCTGTACCACGGCCTGCAAGGTGCCGCCGGAAGTCTGGAGGCCCGGTACGCCCCCAGGGAGGACCACCCTTCTTTCAGCATCCCGGAAGCCGAACTGGTCCCCCTGGACCTGACGGAGACCCTCCCCAACGGGGACGTGGTCCACTTCTATGCCGCTGCAGTGGAAGATCAGGAGAAATACCCCGACAGGGGCTATGTGGGTCACCTCTACGCCGTGACCTACAACCGGAACCCCCTGCGGGACCCCCTCTACTACGACGCCCTGCTGGACCTGTCCGCCTCGACCCCAAAGGAAGAGATGCTCATCAATTCGGAATTTTCTTTCCAGGGAAAGGCCACCTACTTCCACTGGGTCATCTATTTCGTCCACCCCACAGAACCCGTCACCGTACAGTATGACCGCCACGGGACCTCCTTTACCCTGGAGATCCCCCTGCCCTGGGAGGAGGTGTCCGGCTCATGAAAAAGATAAGGACCCGCAAGAAAAAGACCCTGCTGGGCTGTCTTGTCCTGCTTCTCCTGCTGGCCATCGCCATGGGGACCCACCTGATGGGTGTCACCCCCGGGCAGAACATCCGGGCGGTGGAGAACCTGGTAGGGCTGGCTCCCACGGAGCCGGTGATGGACCGGGACGACCTCTACCTGACAGAAAACCAGGACGTTCTTCTCCTGACCGCCTACGATCCCGGCTGCTGGCGGGACCGTTGGGGGAACAACACCCTGAACTTTGTCGCCATGGACAAGTACCCCGATGCCCCGGCCACAGGAGGCGGGTACTGGAACCGGGAATTCGCCCAGTCCACCCTGCACCTCTTGGGAGAAGTCTTCCTGGAGGAGGCAGTCTCCGTCCGGGCCTACTGTCAGGCAAGCCCTTACAATCAACACCCCACCGTGGAACTGACCGCAGAGGTTTTCACCGCCCCAAACGGCAGCCGCTGCTTCTGGTCCGTGACCCAACTGGAAACCAAGGAGATCGACACCCTTCCCTACACCATGGACCTGCTGGACCAGGACGGCAACATCCTGTACACCTGCGACATATCCAGCAACTGGACCGGGGAGGGATAAGAAATGGAGGTAATCATATGGAACGCAAAAAGAATCTGGACCACACCACCCTGCTGGTCCTCTCCCTGCTGAAGGGCCAGGACCTGTACGGCTATCAGATGATCACCG
>JAFVUT010000133.1 GCA_017502545.1 Ruminiclostridium sp. | reverse complement strand
CAAAGAGAAGTATGATGTGGAGGATCTGCGGGAGATCACCCGGATCCTCCGCCACCCCGGCGGCTGTCCCTGGGACATGGAACAGACCCACGAGAGCATCCGGCGGAACCTCATCGAGGAGGCTTACGAGGTGGCCGAGGCCATCGACCAGGGCAGCCTTCCCAACCTGAAGGAAGAGCTGGGAGATGTCCTTCTTCAGGTAGTGTTCCACGCCTCCATCCAGGAGGATGTGGGCGGCTTTGACCTGGATGAGGTGGCCGACGGCATCTGCAAGAAGCTCATCTACCGCCACCCCCATGTGTTCTCCGACTGGCAGACCGATACGGTGGGTGAGGTCCTGGTGAACTGGGAGGAGCTCAAGCGGAAGGAAAAGGGCCAGCAGACCGCCACCGACACCCTCAACAGCGTAGCCCGGAGCCTCCCCGGCCTGTGGCGGGCTGAGAAGATCCAGTCCAAGGCGGAGAAGGTGGGCTTCGAGTGGCCCAACGTCCAGGCCGCCATGGACAAGCTGGAGGAGGAGTTCTTTGAACTCAAGACCGCCGTGGCGGAAAATACCAATGTGGAAGAGGAGCTGGGTGACCTGCTGTTTGCAGCGGTCAAAATCGCCCGGTTCTTCCAGATAGATGCCGAGACCGCTCTGGCCGGGACCTGCGAGAAGTTCATCCGCCGGTTCAGCGGGGTGGAAGCGGCCGTCAATGCCCAGGGCAAGCAGATGTCGGACCTGGATGTGTCCGAGCTGATGACCTACTGGAACCGGGAGAAGCACCCGGAAAAGGATTAAAAAGAGAAGAGAAGAAAGGGACGTATCAACTATGAACAAGACTGAACTGATCCAGCGTGTGGCCGAAGAGACCGGCTTCTCCCGCAAGAACGTGGAAACCGGCCTGAACGCCGCCATCGCCCTCATCACCAAGGCTCTGGCAGAGGAAGAGAAGGTCCAGATCGTGGGCTTCGGCGCATTCGAGACCAAGACCCGCGCCGAGCGCATGGGCCGCAACCCCAAGACCGGCGAGGACATTCCCATCCCCGCAACCAAGGTCCCCACCTTCAAGGCCGGTAAGGCTCTGAAGGACGCTGTGGACTGCTGATTTTTGAAATGGGCACCCCCGTTTGTTATCTTTTTGTGAGATAGCATACGGGGGTGTTTTTGCGTTTAAGCTCCCCCTCTGGGGGAGCTGGCGCCGAAGGCGACTGAGAGGGCGAATCTCTGCCGACACGGTATTATCGCAGCGAATCAGCCCTCTCCGTCACCGCTTTCAGCGGTGCCACCTCTCCCGGAGGGAGAGGTTATAAAAAATGCGTGCTGCAAATAGTTTGCAGCACGCATTTTTGTTTCACTGAGGTAGTTCATCCGCAGAGCCCTGAAGCTCTTTGTACATGAAGACGGCGTTCTCCTTGCCCTTCATCTCGGTCACCGACAGGACCTCCACGGCCACGGTGCGGGTGCCGAAGCGGATCTCCAGCTTGTCGCCTACCTTCACGTCGTAGGAGGCCTTCACCACCCGGCCGTTGGCCGAGATGCGCTCGTTGTCGCAGGCCTCGTTGGCTACCGTGCGGCGCTTGATGAGGCGGGAAACTTTCAGCCATTTATCCAGTCGCATTGCAATGGTCTCCTTTCGGTCAGTGGATGGCTCCGATGTGCTGGAAGGGGAGCAGGATGAAGAGGGCCTTGCCCAGGACATAGCGGGTGTCCACGGTGCCCAGCTCCACGTTCCGGCTGTCGGAAGAGGCGTTGCGGTTGTCGCCCATCACAAAGATGGACCCCTCGGGGACCACCCAGTAGGTCCCCTGCTCGTTGGCCATGGCGGGGGTGTACATGGGCTCGCCCAGATAGGGTTCGTCCAGGGGCTGGCCGTCCACATAGACGGTGGAGGTGTTGTAGTCGATCTCCACGGTCTGCCCCCCGGTGGCGATGACCCGCTTGACGATGGGTCCGGTGATGCTGGCAAAGTCCTTGTGCAGGACCACCACATCCCCCTGTTCCGGCTCATAGCCCACGCACTGAAGCAGGAGCATATCCCCGTTTTCCAGGGTGGGGACCATGGAGGAGCCGTCTACGCCGATGATGCGGCCGAAGAAGGTGAATACCACGATGAGGATGAGCAGGGCCACGGTGAGGGCCTGAAGCCAGCCGTAGCAGTCGGCGGCCAGGGTGGGCTTTTCCTTGGGCGCTTCTGTATGTTCCTTGCCCTCCTGGATCTCTTCCGGAGAGGTATGTTCCAACATAAAAGAACCTCCTTTGGTTCAAAGGGTAACCTCTATTATATCCTCATTTTCCCTCCTTGGCAACCCAAACTTAGCCGATGGAAGCGGCATGGGAGAAGGGGAAGAAGACGAAGCGGGCTTTGCCGATGATGAGGTCCTGGTCCACGGGACCCAGCTCCACATGGCGGCTGTCATAGGAGTTGTTCCGGTTGTCCCCCAGCACGAAGACCTCCCCCTGGGGGATGGTCCAGCAGGTCTGCTGGAGGGCCGGATCGATGGGGTGGACCATGGCCTCGCCCAGATAGGGCTCCTCCACGGGCTGACCGTCCACATAGAGGGTGGAGGTCCGGTAGTCGATCTCCACGGTCTGGCCTTCCGTGGCCACCACACGCTTGACCACAGGGCCGACCACATGGGCGAAGTCCTTCCGCAGGACCACGATATCCCCCTGCTCCGGCTCATAGCCCGCCTTTTGCAGGAGGAGCTGGTCGTGGTCGGCCAGGGTGGGGACCATGGAAGTGCCGTCCACGGTAATGACCTGGCAGAAGGGGAAGAGGATCACCACCACCAGCAGGAGGGCGGTGAAGGTTTTCAGAAAGCCGTAGCAGTCGGCGGCAAAACTGGTTTTCTCCTGGGGTTTGTCAGACATGGGAAGCCTCCATTTCTTGCAGCATCCGCCCTTCCCGGCTCTGGCAGGTGAAGAGGAGGACCTGACGGGTCTGGGCCAGCTCTGCCATGACATCCAGGGCCAGGGCCAGACGCCGGTCATCAAAGGTGAGGAAGGCATCGTCCAAAATCAGGGGACAGGCCTCAGGCTGGGGCAGGAGCAGGTCGGCCAGGGCCAGACGGAGAGCCAGATAGAGCTGGTCGGCGGTGCCCTGGCTGAGATAGGACAGGGGCCGTTCGGCCAGGCTGTCCCCCTCCCGGACGGTCACCTCCAGGTCCCGGGTGAGGGAGACCTGGGTGTACCGGCCCTCGGTGAGGCGGGAGAAGTATTCTCCGGCCCGCTGGCTCAGCTGGGGAGATAGCCGGGACTGGAGCTGGCTGTCTGCCTCCTGGAGGGCTTCCAGGGCCACGTCCAGGGCGGAGTGGTCGGTCATGACGGCCAGGATCTCCTCCTGGAGCTGGTCCATGCGGGCATCCACCCACAGAGGGTCTCCCAGGGCGGAGAGTTGTCCCTGGATCCGGGCCATCTCCCGGCGAAGGGCCTGAAGGTCTTCCTCGCAGGCCTGGGCCTGGGGGGAGAGAAGAGGCCCGCCCTGGAGGCTCAGAGCATCCAGCAGCTGCCGGGCGTGGTCCCGCTGGCGATAGGCATCGTCCAGGGCCCTCTGGCGGAGGGAATCCTGCCGGTAGAAGTCGTCGATCTTCTCCTGGATCTTCCGGATGGACCGTTTGGCCCGCAGGTCAGACAGGCCCTTCAGGATCAGGAAGAAGACCACCAGGCCCCACAGGACGGCCACGATGGAGGCCAGGAAGAGGAAGGGGATGGGGGGGATGCTCAGAGGAAAGTCGGGGATGAGGGGTTCAATGTAACGGGGGATGGCGTAGAGGGCCACGGCCGCCAGGGTCAGCAGGATGGCCATGAGGGTGAAGCCGGTCATGAGCCGTTTGCGGCTGCGGACGGTGCCCCGAATGTCCTCGGCCTCCTCCTGCCACTCCTCGGGATCATCGGTGAGGTTGTCCAGTTCTTCTTCCAGGGCCTGGATCCTGCCCTGGGCGGTGTCCAGTGCGGTTTGGGCTTCGGCCTGCCGCTGCTGGGTCTCCTGGATCCGGGCCTGGGCAGACTGAGACCGGTCGGTCTCCCACTGGGCGGCCTCTTCCTCCAGCTGCCGGGCCTCCTGGGTCAGGCGGTCCAGCTCCTGGCGCAGGTCGAAGGTCTCCCGATGGGTGGCCTGGAGGTCGGCCAGTTCGGCCTCCATCTGGGGGATCAGACCGGACTTGTGGAACCGGCGCTTTCTCTGCCAGGCCCGAAGGGTGGCTTCGGATTCGGAGAAGGAGATCTCCTCCTGGCCGGAGGACACCAGGGCGGCAATGCGCTTTTCCAGCTCCTGGTCGTGGCTGACGGCCAGGTTGGTCTGGCGGAGGAAGACCGAGCGGTCAAAGACCTCCCGGCTGACTCCGGTGAGGGTCTGGCCCAGGTTCTCCCCGGTGAGGCCGGGGACAGGCTGGCCGGTGGCCTGGTATACGGCGGAGAAATCCCCCATGGGGATGCCGCCGGCGGAGGTCCGGCGGATCTCCAGGATCTCCCCCTGGTGTTCACAGAGGAGAAGGCCCTCCATGGGCTTGCCGTTCCAGGGGCGGTAGCGGTTCTTGTCGGCGGGAAGGCCCTTCCTGTCCCGCTGGCGGGTATCCAGGCCGTAGAGCATGGTCCGCAGGAAGGCGCACCAGGTGGACTTGCCCTTGCCGTTGGGCAGGGTGATGAGGGTGAGACCCGGGTCGAAGGTCAGGGTCTCGTTATCCAGACAGCCAAAGGTGGCGGTGAGCT
>JAFVUT010000132.1 GCA_017502545.1 Ruminiclostridium sp. | reverse complement strand
TGCCTTGCGGTTTTTTGTTATCGCTTGTTGGATCTGCGCCAGATGCCCATCTTCTCGGCGTCTTTGATGAGGTCCTCCCGGAACTGGGGGTGGGCGATGGAGATGATCTTCTCGGCCCGCTGCCACACGTTCATGCCCTTCAGGTTCACCATGCCGTATTCCGTCACCAGGTACTGGACGCAGGTGCGGGGGTCGGTGGCGATGGAGCCGGGGGTGAGGGTGGGGACGATTCGGGACCGGAGGGAGCCGTCCTTCCCCTTCACCGTGGAGGACAGGCAGATGAAGGATTTGCCGCCCTGAGAGGCGTAGGCCCCCATGACGAAGTCTAGCTGACCGCCGGTGCCGGAGATATGCTTGATGCCGGCGGACTCGGCGTTGAGCTGGCCGAAGAGGTCCAGGTCCACGATGTTGTTGATGGAGATGAAGTTGTCCAGCTGGGAGATCACCCGCACATCGTTGGTGTAGTCCACCGGGGCGGCCATGAGCTCGGGGTTCTCGTGGACGTATTCATAGAGCTTGTCGGTGCCGATGGCGAAGGCGAAGACCTGACGGCCGGGGTCCAGGTTTTTCCGGCGGCCGGTGATCTTGCCTGCCCGGGCGATGTCCACGAAGGCATCCACGTACATCTCCGTGTGGACCCCCAGGTCCTTCAGGTCGGAGTCGGCGATGAGGGAGCCCACGGTGTTGGGCATGCCGCCGATGCCCAGCTGAAGACAGGCCCCGTCGGGAATTTCGGAGACGATGAGATTGGCCACGGTCCGGTCCACCTCGGTGGGGGGCGTGGAGGCCAGCTGGGCCATGTGGGGGTGGTCCCCCTCCACAATGAAGTCCACGTCCTTGATGTTCCACTCGGTCTTGGTGAGGCCCCGGACCACGGGGAGGTTCCTGTTCACCTCAAAGATGATGCATTTGGCCCGGCTGCACATGTCGTACAGGTGGGAGGCCGCCACGGAGAAGGAGAAGTTGCCGTGGTCGTCCATGGGGGGCACCTGCATCATGACTACGTCCACCGGGTCCAGGTTCTCCCGGTAGAACCGGGGGAGCTCGGAGTAGCGCATGGGCATGAACCAGCCCATGCCCTTGGCAGCGATCTTCCGGTCCACACCGGAGAAGTGCCAGGAGTGCCAGGCGAAGTGGTCCCCGGCATCGGCATCCTCGCAGATGGCGGGCATCCACAGGGTGGTGCCGCCCCGGACCTTCACGTCCTCCAGTTCATTCTTTCGGGCGGCCAGGGCTTTGTCCAGAGCCACGGGATGAACGGGGCCCCAGGTGTAGTCCACCCAGTCCCCGGACTTGACCACCTTTACCGCTTCTTCGGGAGTGGTCAGCTTGCTGTTATAGAGAGCCTGATAGTCCATGATAAAAACCCTTTCTCTCAGGAAAAATCTCGTACCCTTCACTTTACCAGAGGAATCAATAAAATGCAAGAACCCCTCATCAGTCTGCTTCGCAGACAGCTTCCCCCCAGGGGGAAGCCTTTGGCCATAGCCTTCTCCCTGGGGAGAAGGTGGCGCGGCGAAGCCGTGACGGATGAGGGGCAGTGGTCATGTGTCGTCAGGGTGCACATGGACCATGATGTGCTTGATGTTGGGGAAGTGTCCCTCCATGGCGTCGTGGACCCGCTCTGCGATGGCGTGGGCCTGGCGGAGGCTCTGGTCCCCGTGGACCACGATCTCCAGGTCCACATAGATGCCGCTGCCGAAGATCCGGGTCTGGAGGAGGTCCACCCCCAGGACCCCCTCCTGGGCCAGGACGAATTGGTGGAGGGCGGCCTCGGTCTCCTCGTCGCAGGACCGGTCCACCATCCGGTCGATGGCGTCCTTGAAGATGTCAAAGGCGGCCTTCAGGATGAAGAGACAGATGACGGCGCTGGCCACCGGGTCCAGGACCGGGTAGCCCAGCCGGGCCCCGGCGATGCCGATGAGGGCGCCGATGGAGGAGAGGGAGTCGCTCCGGTGGTGCCAGGCTTCCGCCATGAGGGCAGAGGACTGGATGCGGTTGGCGTGATAACGGGTGTACCAGAACATGGCCTCCTTGCTGACGATGGACACCACCGCCGCCACCAGGGCCAGGGTGCCGGGGACGGCCAGGTTCTCGTAGTCACCCCCCAGGATGGCCTGGAGGGCGTTTTCTCCAATGCCCAGGCCCACCAGGAAGAGGACCACCGACAGGAGGATGGCGGTGACGCATTCGAACCGCTCGTGGCCGTAGGGGTGTTCCTTGTCGGGCTTCCGGGCGGAGATGCGGACACCGATGATGACGATGAAGCTGCTGAACACGTCGGAAGCCGAGTGGACGGCGTCGCTGAGCATGGCCCCCGAGTGGGCGACGATGCCGGCGAAGAGCTTGAAGGCGGACAGGAGCAGGTTGCCCAGGATGCTCACCAGGGATACCCGAGTGGCCACCTGTTGGAATTGGTTGTTGCTCATGGGGATACCTCCTTGAAATATGCCTCTGTGTCACGCGGGGTTGCTGGGAAAGGGTGCAAAAAAGCACACCCCGGCCCAGTAATCGTAACTACTGTCCCGTGGATGTGCATCCACTGCCACATGGTGTGACCCGGCTCCAGGGAGGTCCCCGGCCTGTTCAGTTTGTACTGTATGATGCAGTGCAAAGAGAGTTTTTCCATGATACCAAAATACTATGCTTTCGTCAAGAAAAAGGTGATACGCAGATATTGTATAAAATCAACAAGAATGCATTGACTTTACACTGTAAAGGTGGTAAGTTTGGTGTATAGACCGCCGCATTTGCCGACGAAAAACGCTTCAATATATCATGGAGGTGTGACAGATGGAAAAATTTGGAAGAAAACTGCTGACACTGTGTGTAACTGCGGCCATGCTCACGGGGCTTCTGGTTCCCGCAGCCGCAGCCTATGTCCCTTATGCCTCACAGATCAGCACCCCCTTCGTAACCACCAATGAACACGGGCGGGAGATCCATTTTGCCGACATTGACGGCGGCTCCATCAACAACCGAACCGACACCGGCGATGAGCTCACCTTCTACAAGAAGGCCATCACCAGCAACAACTTCCTCCAGGACTGGGCCAGCATTGCCTACAACATCTTTGAGTCCCAGCCCAAGTCCTATTGGGACCATGCAGGCAACGGCTGGGATGCTGATTTCGGCAACGGCCACTACATTGACCTGGTCTATGACTTCCAGAACAGCCGCTACACCAAGGACAGCTACTTCGGCGTCAAGGCCACCGGCCTCTCTGTGGCCAACTCCCTGAAGGAAGTCCAGAACCGGGCGGCAAATGACCTGGCCGCCCTGGTGGGCCGGAAGATGACGGGGAACAATTTCATGAGCCACCATGCCATCGACGGCCTCAGCGACAGCCAGCGGACCGTCCTCTACACCACGGTCTCCACCGTGGACCGTTACGGCGGCACCCCCCAATACGGCTACAACTCATTCTCTCTGGTCTTCTATGACTTCCAGCTCCATGTCCTCTCCGATGACAAACAGCTCAGTGGTGAGGTCTCTACCAACACCACCAGTACCGAGGATGGCCTCATCGTGATGATGGAGAACAACGACCTCACGGACCTCACCAGCACGGCCACCTTGGCACGCTCGGTGTCCAGCAGTGTGTCCTCCACCATCTCCAACTCTGAGAGCTACTCCTTCGGCCAGACCTATGGTGCGTCTGCCTCCTTTACGGAAAAGGTTCCGGATATTGAGGAATCCAGCTTCTCGCTCAGTGCAGAATTCAGTTACGGTCAGGTCATGGAGACCGCTTATTCCCAGGAAAAGACCCTCTCAGAGACCGTGGACACCTCGCTGTCTGTGCAGAAGACCCTGCCTCCTCACACCAAGGAGTGCAGCCAGCAGACCCTCGCTACCACCACCCTGAAGACCACCTTCGACTGCCCTGTGGGCCTGACTTATAAAGTGGCGATCTTCTCCATGTGCGGTACCATGTACGATGACAACGCTCTGGTCCAGGCCTGGAACACGGCCGGCTATGAACAGCGGTCTTTTGTGACCTTCTTCGGCGCCGGTACCGACACCAACGACGCCGTGGAGAGCCTGTACCAGCGGGGAACTTACCGACCCAACGACCCCAGCTATGACCAGACCTACGGCCTGACCAAGGGCACCAACGACGAGAACAAGGTCTGGTGCTCCTCCCTGAATTGGTCCTCCATCGCCGGGATGGCCGCTCCCACCAGCCGATCGGCCAGCGGCCTCAAGGGGGGCACAGACCTGATCTATGCTCTGGACGACGCCTATCCCATGTCCCTCACCGGGGGAACCACCTCCCTGACCGAAACTTCCATCTACACAGAGCAGGGGACGACCTACCCCATGCTGCCCATTTCCTCGGTCTATATTCCCTGGCAGATGGGTGAGAGCGTAGAGCTGGACCGCACCTTCCAGCTGACCGTGGGAGAGACCCATCCCATCAGCTCCTACCGCGTGGAGGCCTGCGACAGGGATGCTGTTCCCTACTTTGGCTTTGTTTCCACCAGCGGCACCTGGAAGATCGTGGACACCACCGGCCGGGAGGCATCCTCTGATGTGGCCGTGATGGAATATGACCCTGTCACCGGGGTCCAGATCCTGAAGGCCACTGCCCCCGGCACCGCCTATGTGAAGTATTTTATCCCGGAGAACTACTATTACACCTGGGATGGCGTGGCTTCCACCAACGCCAACATTTCCTCCGCAGCCTATAAGATCGTGGTTTCTGCACCCCCGGAAGTGGAACCTGAGCCTTTCGAAGGGACCCTCCAGCTGACCGGCTCGGTTTCCACTATCGTGGGAGAAACCATCAACCTAAACGGCGAGGGTTCCCTCTCTGTGGCAGCCTATGACACCACCGACAAAAAGGTTAAGGCTGCGGTCTCCTGGGAGGCCCGTGAACTGGAGGAGGACGGTATTTCGGTCTCCCCTGACGGGGTGCTGACCACTACCAAGGCGGGGACCTTCCATGTTCGGGCATACATGGATGCGGTCTACTCCGATTGGGTGGAAGTGATCGCGGAGGAGTTTGTGGAACCCGTGGTGAGCATCCGCAACTATCCCTTCATTGATGTGGATCATAACGCCTGGTATGACCCCGCTGTGGAATTTGTGTTCCTGAACCGAGTGATGGCCGGTGTGAAGACCAATGCGTTCTACCCTGAGAAGGAAGTCACCCGTGCCCAGGTGGCCCAGATTCTCTACAACCTGGAGGGCAAACCCCAGGTAAGGATGGAGAACCCCTTTGCCGACGTGGCCGACAACGCCTGGTACGCCAAGGCCGTTACCTGGGCAGCCGCCAGCGGCCTGACCACCGGCAAGTCCGCCGACCGGTTCGACCCCAATGCGTCTGTTACTCGGGAGCAGCTGGTGACCTTCGTCTGCCGCTACGCCGACTGGGCAGGCCTGGAGCTGCCTGACGGCACCGCCACCCTGAGCCAGTATCAGGATGCAGACCAGATCTCCGACTGGGCCAAGGACTTTATCGTCCGGGCTCTGGAGGCCGGGATCATCCAGGGCAAGAGTGCTGACACCCTGGCTCCCCAGGGCACCGCCACCCGAGCCGAGATCGCGCAGATCTTTATGAATCTGCTGGCCGAATAAGCGAACCAATAAAAAACTGCCGTTTCCATTGCGGAAACGGCAGTTTTTCTATGCAGGGAAGTTACATGGGGGCGTCGCCTGCCATGATCCGGTTGGCCCGGCGCATGGTCTTGCGCAGGAAGATGGTGGCCATGGTCAGAGACATGAGCTCTGCAATGGGGAAGGCCAGCCACACCAGGTTCAGGTTGCCGGTCTGGGCCAGCAGGTAGGCGGCGGGGAGGAGCACCACGATCTGACGGCAGACCGAGCAGATCAGGCTGTAGAAGGGGTTGCCGATGGCCTGGCACACGGAGATGACCGGGATACAGAAACCGGCCAGGATGAAGTGGGTGGCGATGATCCGCAGGGCGGGTACGCCGATGGCCAGCATCTCGGCGGAGGGGTTGAACATCCCCAGCAGCACCTGGGGGACTGCCTCGAAGACGGCGGTGCCCACGGCCATGATGCCCATGGCGATGAAGACGGACAGCTTGATGGTCTTTTTCAGGCGGTCGGGCTTTCGTGCGCCGAAGTTGTAGCTGACGATGGGGACCATGCCGCTGTTCAGGCCGAAGATGGGCATGAAGATGAAACTCTGAAGCTTGAAGTAGGCGCCGAAGACGGCGGTAGCGGTGGTGGTGAAGCCCAGCAGGATACGGTTAAACAGGAAGACCATCACGGAGCCCACGCACTGCATGAGGATGGAGGGGATGCCGATGTGGTAGATGGCCTTGATGGTAGGACCGTGGAACTTCATGCGGGAGAGGCCCAGGTGGATCTCGGGGTTCTTCTTCAGGTTCAGGGTCAGGCCGATGGTGGCGGCGATCCACTGGCCGATGACGGTGGCCAGGGCGGCACCGGCCACTCCCAGGGCGGGCAGACCGAAGAGACCGAAGATGAGGATGGGATCCAGGATCAGGTTCATGATGGCACCGGAGAGCTGGGTGACCATGGAGAGCTTGGCCCGACCGGTGGACTGGAGGAGGCGCTCCATGGTGATCTGGACAAAGATGCCCAGGCAGGCGCACATACAGATGCGGCCGTAGCTGATGCCGTAGCCCACGATCTCAGCCACGTCGGTCTGGAAGCGGAAGAAGGGGCCCACCATGACCACGCCCAGCACGGCGAAGACCAGGTAGGAGCAGAGGGCCAGGAGGATGCCGTGGTTGGCCACCCGGTCGGCGGTGTCCTGGTCCTTGGCACCCAGGGCACGGGAGACCAGGGCGTTCACGCCCACACCGGTGCCGCCGGCCACGGCGATCATCAGGGTCTGGAGGGGAAAGGCCAGGGAGACGGCAGACAGGGCGTTCTCGCTGATCTGGGCCACGAAGATGCTGTCTACGATGTTGTACAGGGCCTGGACCAGCATGGAGATCATCATGGGGACGGACATACTCACCAGGAGCCTGCCCACGGGCATGACGCCCATTTTATTTTCCGTCAGAGGGGCGTTTTTGGGTTTGTTGTCCATTTGGGTTCCTCCCGTTGGGTGATGTGTATGTGAAAAATAGTTCGAAATCTAACTAAGCTATGGTATATGCAACTTGTCAATCTGTCAATGGCAGAAATGGACAAACCCAAGGGGGAGAATGGGCGGTTGGTTGTAAAGACCTGGCGGGGGAAAACAAAAAAGAGGAGAAGCCATGGCTTCTCCTCTTTTATCATATCCGAATATGGAAATTAGAACATGGCCACGACGGAGCCGGCATAGGTGGTCTCGATGAAGGTGCGGACTGCGTCGGTCTGCAGAGCCTCGATCAGAGCCAGAACAGCTGCGTTCTCCTCGTTGCCTTCCTTGACGACGATGATGTTTGCGAAGGTCTGAGCGGCCTCGGAAGCAGCATCCTCGGAAGCCAGAGCATCCTCAGCGGGGTTCAGGCCGCCCTGGAGAGCGAAGTTGGAGTTGATGATAGCCAGGTCGACTTCACCCACGATCTGGGGCAGCATAGCAGCTTCCATCTCCTTGAACTGCAGGTTCTTGGGGTTGGAGGTGATGTCGTTGGGAGTTGCGTTCAGGCCGGCAGCGGGATCGATCTCGATCAGGCCCTGGGCAGCCAGCAGCTGCAGAGCGCGGGCCTCGTTGGTGACGTCGTTGGGAACAGCGATGGTAGCACCGTCAGGCAGCTCTTCCAGGGAAGCGGTCATGCCGGCATAGATGCCCATGGGCTCGTAGTGGATGGGAGCCACGCTCACCAGGTGGGTGCCGTTCTCAGCATTGAACTGCTCCAGATAGGGGGTGTGCTGGAAGAAGTTTGCGTCCTCAGCGCCTTCCTCAACGGCGGTGTTGGGGATCACGTAGTCGCTGTACTCAGTGACCACCAGTTCGATGCCCTGCTCAGCCAGGACGTCAACGACCTGGGCCAGGATCTCGGCGTGGGGGGTAGCGGTTGCAGCGATCTTCAGGGTGACGGTCTCAGCAGCGGTGTCCTCTGCGGGAGCCTCTTCGCCGCCGCCGCAGGCGCACAGGCCAACAGCCATGGTCAGAGCAAGGATCAGAGTCAGGATCTTTTTCATTTGGGGTTTCCTCCTTATAAAATATTACAGGGTTAAATTTATCTCAGACGCTTGTCCATTTTGGTGGACAGCCAACTGAAAACGGATTGGATCACCTGGACCAGCACCACGATCAGCACAACGGTGGCCCACATCATAGAGGGGACTTTACGCTGGTAGCTGTAGCGGATGGCCAGGTCGCCCAGACCGCCTGCGCCGACGGCACCGGCGATGGCGGTATAGGCCAGAATGGTGATGATGGAGATGGATGCGCCCAGGACCAGGGAGGGCAGGGCTTCGGGCAGGAAGACCTTCCGGACGATCTGCATCCGGGAGGCACCCATGGACCGGGCGGCTTCCACCACGCCGGCATCCACTTCTGCCAGGGAGGTCTCAACCATACGGGCGATGAAGGGGGCGGCGGAGACCACCAGGGGGACGATGGCGCCGGGGACACCGATCTTGGTGCCCACGATGAGCTTGGTGAAGTCCATGATGGCGATCATCAGGATGATGAAGGGCAGGGATCTGCCCACGTTGATGATCCAGCCCAGGATGCGGTTGATCCACTTGTTGGGCCAGATACCGTGGGCCTGGGTGATGCTCAGCAGCATGCCCAGGGGAAGACCCAGGATGTAAGCGAAAATGGTGGAGACACCGGTCATGACCAGGGTGTCCCGGGTGCCCTGAATGAGAAGGGACCCATACTGTGCCCAGAATTCAGCCATTGGTCGGCACCTCCTCCAGCGTGATGTCGGGTTGCGCCTGGATATAGCGGATGGCCTTGTTGGCCTCCTTCTCGTCGTCGGGCAGGCCCAGCAGCATGGTGCCGAAGGCCTTGCCGTCGATGTTGCGGGTGTCTGCGCCCAGGATGTTCACCTTCACGCCGCAGTCGATGGCCAGGGAGGCGATGAGGGGCTCGTAGGAGGAGCCGCCGTTGAAGGCCACGCGGATGACCCGGGCGGTGGGGAGGGCATCGATCTGGACACCGTTGGGGTAGACCAGCTTACGGCCGATGTCGGTCTGGGGGTTGGCAAAGATCTCCTCCACGGTGCCCTGCTCGGCCACCACGCCGGAGTCCAGGATGGCCACCCGGTGGCAGATCTCCTCGATGACGTTCATCTGGTGGGTGATGACCACCACGGTGACCCCCAGCTTCTGGTTGAGCTCCTTCAGCAGCTCCAGGATGGACAGGGTGGTGGTGGGGTCCAGAGCGGAGGTGGCCTCGTCGCACAGCAGGACCTTGGGGTTGGTGGCCAGGGCGCGGGCGATGGCCACACGCTGCTTCTGACCGCCGGACATCTGGGCGGGGTAGGCCTTTTCACGGGTCTCCAGGCCGACGATCTTTAAGAGCTCCCGGGCACGGGCCACAGCGTCGG